>JAOAIN010000032.1 GCA_026414685.1 Candidatus Goldiibacteriota bacterium | reverse complement strand
TCCACTTGTCCTATTTGTCTGAATTAAACTCTGAACCTCTACATGTACCACCATATTAATTGTATCCTGATTATCAATTTTACATATAACATTCAAAGATATAGGCAGTTCAACTGATTTATATACTGTTGTTACAACTGGTGGACCACTCTGTTGTGTTACAATAGATGATTCTTCATAATATACTTGCCTTGATGTTTCTATCTTGGCCGGCATATTAACCTGAACAGTTACCTTTGGTGCAGATAATAAAGATGCTTTGTTTTTTCTTTCCAATGCTTTTAAATAAGCATCTACCTTAAAACCACTCTGAAGAGTCCCCAAAACAAATTGACCTAAACTACCAACAGCAGGAACAGCTCCCATATTTACTTCTCCCTGTATATAGGGTTCATTATCCTGTCCAATTGCTTTCCAATTGATGCCAAGATCATTTGTAGCGCCAATACTGACTTCATATAATTTGGCTTCTATTGTTACCTGTGGAACTTTGACATCAAGCGTTTCAATAACTTTCTGTATGCGTTTTAAAACAGCAGGAGTATCAGTTACTATTAAACTAGATGTTCTTCTATCTATCGTTAATGTTCCTTTTATATCGCTCTGGTTAGTTAACAACGTTTCTATGGTTTGTTTTAATTCGGCAATTTGTTGTGTCTCAATAGCATTACCAGATTCTTCCTGCAATCTTATATTTTTTAATTTAAAAATTTTTGTCTTTAATATACCACCTTCTGTTCCTTCATAATCTCCGCCATCCTTTGAATAATCAACTTTTGATATCATATCCATAACTTGGTCAACATCTTCTGCTGTTCCAACTATCATTATCCTATTCATTCCACCAGCGTTATCAATAGTAAGAGATACATCAAGAAGTGGCTCTTTACCAATCTGCACATCTAGTAACTTTTTCAAATTATCCGCAAGCATTGTTTTGGGATAATAAAACTTTGTAAGTTTGGGTCTTAATGCTTTTGCACTCTTTAATTCTGTAACCGAACCAACCTTAATAATATCATTCTCAATTTCATAATAAAGTTGCCGAGGTATCAGTATATCTCTTAAAATTTGATAAAGCGGTTGGTCTTCCACTCTGATAGTAACTGTTGATGCTGTTGTAACAGAAGGACTTATTGAAAATTCAAATCCTGTTTGGGTTGATAAAAGTCGTAAAACACTCGGCAGTGACGCATCCTGAATATTTATAGATAGTCTTTGATTTAAATCAAGTTTTTTCTTGGGAAGTTTACCTGTTTGTATAATATTATCAGTATCTATTAAAATCTGATTCTGGTCTCTGACAACGGTGTATGGAAGATTTTCCAGGAATTTTATATTTATATCCACTGTTTTTGTTTGTCTATTTTCTGTTAAATCAATTGAAGCCACATTACCTGTTTGCTTATTAAACACTCCTTCTTTCCATGCAGAAACAGCATTTAAAATATTAACAGTAATTGATTTATTTTCTGTATCTTTCTTTATCCTGTATTTAACAGGGCCATCCGTTGTGATAATTATTCTTGTCTGTTTCCCAAGATCTTTAGCAGAAACATCTAAAATTCTATATATCATAGAAGGAGGAGCTGTTTTTTTAGAAAAAGTATCAGATGTTTCTGTTGTCTTTGAAATTTCTGTTATTATTGTTTTTCCTTCATTTCTTATTTTCCATCTTTGTTTATCACTTAAATCAATAACAATCCATGCAGTTAAATTATGGGGCGCACTGCGAATCTTTATAACCCCATCTTTATTTACTTCTATAGTTTTATAATCTACCTTACATTTAAATAATTGTATTAGTATTCTATTATTTGGTGGAGGTTGTAATTCTGTTGCTTTATACTTCACAACATCAGAAGTTATTATTCTTATTTCAAGTTTATCTTTTAAATCAAGCGGTACTATTTTTTCAACAATTGCAGGAGTTTCTGAAGTAATATCTTTTTTTATAACCTGTGTAGGAGTAACTATAACCTTTTTTACCGGTTCTGCCTTTATAGTATCTGCCTGCATCATTGTTCCTGTTTCTTTTTTCTCAACTGGAGATATACTGATAAAATCATCCTCTTCCTGGGCAAATAATAATGATATGAAAACAAAAGCAATAACAGTAAATATTATTACCGTTAATCTTGACTTTTTTGTTTTCATTATTCCTCCATTTTTATTGTGTGCCTGAAGTAATTGTGATTTCTTCAGGTTTTATATTTGGACCTTCTATATCTGGTGTTAATTTAAAAAGTACTTCTTTATCTCCCTGTATTAATAATACTTCTTCTTTATTTTTTATCTCTCCTGTAATTCCTGGAATTTTTTTGTTATTTTCTCCATAAAGAACGCCATCTATAAAAATAAATCCAAAAGTTGAACCACTACGGCTCATAAAAAGAGCTGTTTTTACTCCTTGACTCTCTGTTATTCCCATCAATTTAAATGTAGAAATATCAACATCTATCATGGCAGGTATCTGTTCTTTTAATATTCTAGGTTCAAAAGGATCTCTGCCCGCCTTAAAGGTAAATTCGTATATCGGTTTTATTTCAAAAATAAGTTCCTGTTCCTGGGCAAAAATATCAATTACATAAAATAATCCGCATGAAAAAGAACTAATAATCATACATATTATTATATATATTTGTCTACTTTTTTTCAACATAAAAACTCCTATTCTGATAGAGTATAAAGCTTCAAAACCATTGAAATATTAATATTCTGAGAACTATCTGTTAAATTAGCTGCTTTATTTTTTTGAATATTTATTTTTGTAGGTGTAATTAAACGCTCCACATATCCCAGATCGCTTAAAAATTTTCCCAGATTTCTGTAACTAGCAGGAAAGCTAACTTTTATTTCATATTCTTTATATTCACCTTTATTTATGATTTTTTGTTCTGGTTCAAAACTTAAAACATTTATATTATTTTGTGTAGCCACTCTTGTAACATCATTTATTACATCAGATAATATGAAAGTTTTGGGTAATCTTTTATAAATAAACTCTACTTTTTTATCAATTTCAGAAGCTCGCCGCATGAACTCAGCATATTTAGCTACCATTTCTCTGGCATCCTGCAAATCTTTTCTTTTCTGTTCTAGTATTTTTACTTTTTCTTTATATTGATTATTAACAGGAAGAAACCACCATTTCACATAGGCAAAAATTACAAAACCAACAAAAAAAACTGCTGCTATTATATTGTTCTGCTGTTCTTTTGTCAGTTTAATATTTAAAAAACCTTTTTTTTCTGTAGTACCACTTGGTGGAGGCATTTTATCCTCTCAATCCGTATATTTGAAAAGAAAACTAATATCAAAAAAAATCAAAGGCGATGCACTAATAGACTCTTTAGTTTCTCTGATACTTGCTGTTGTGATATCCATGATCCTCTTATTTGTTTCAAGACGCTTGATAAATTCAGTAACTATTATTTTTGAAAGTGAATAACCAGTCGTCTTTATAACTATACCTTCATTTTTCTCTTTATCCTGAGATATTGATTCAAGCCACATATCAGGCAAAACCATCTCACCAATATTATCCAAAACATAAACCCAATATGATTGTTCATTCAATAATTTATCCACAATTAATTTTTTCTTATTATACAAATCCTCTTTTTCTCTAAATTTTCTCACCTCTTCAATTTTATCTTTTAAAGAAGCAGATTCAGCATCTATTTTTCTTATTTCTGCTTCTACCTTTGCTATTCTTGTCTGTTGATAAAAAATAATACCTATCATAAGAGAAACAATAATAACTCCAATAAATCCCATAAGAAAATATATTGCTTGCAATGCCTTTTGCTTTTTTACCTTTTGAGGAAGTAGATTAATTTCTATCATGATTTTTCACCTGTTGAACGTAAAGCAAGCCCCAAAGCAACATTAAAATGTACTGCATTAGCTCTTAAATAATCAAAATCAAAATTTTTTGAATTTATATTTATGTTCTTAAAAGGATAATTTATTTCAACTGGTATTCCCAGCCGTTCTGATAAAAATCTATCTATATTCTTTATTTTTGAACTTCCACCACTTAAAAGAATTTTCTGAACAGGTCTTTTTTTAAAGGTTGACTCATAATAATCAAAAGAACGCCGAATATCATTTAATAATTTATTCAAAGCAGGAGTTATTGCTTCAAATATCCTTGTTGATTTTGCATCATCAGAAGATGGTATTGTTGTCAGTAATAATTCTTCGCTTTCAACCATGATAACCGCCTGTTGCTTTTTTAGCTCCTCTGCCTGTGCAAAACTTAAATTAAATTCCCTCTGTATTTCTTTTGTAAAATTATTACCACCAATATTTATATCTCTTGAAAGATGAGGTATACCATTTTCAACAATTGTAACTGTTGTAAATTTTGCGCCTATATTGATAAGTGCAACAGTATCTGCTTTAACTCCTGTTTCTGATTCTTCTTGTAGATTTAAAGAATAAGCATTACATAAAGCAAAGGAATCAACATCAATCACATATGGACTGACACCTGCTGATTTTAAAATATCAAGATGTTGATTCATTGTTTCATTTTTTACTGCAACAAGTAATACTTCCATCTTCTTTTGATTTTCTTCTTCAACCTCACTTAATACTTGATAATCAAATACAACCTGATCCATTCCAAGGGGAATGTATTGTTCCGCTTCATAAGGAATAACATTTTTTAATTCTTCTGGAGCCATATATGGAACCTTTATAAATCTTATAATTGCAGAATCTCCGGGTATAGCAGTTGCAACTAATCTTGAACCAATATTTTTCTGTTTTATTATTTTTTTAATGGTATTTACATAAAGAGAAATTTTAGTATCAGGGTCTAGTTCATCTATTAATTCTGATGTTAAAGAAAGAATTTCAGCTCCTAAAAGCTCATATCCAGTTCTGTGCTTTTTTATCTTTACTGCCTTTATGGTAGATGAACCAATATCAAGGCCTATTACAGAGCGTTGAAAAAAATCAAACACAAATTGCCTCCCATATATTTATGAAATCAATGAAACCAAAATAAAAGATAAAAAAATAAATGGCACAAATGCAATACTTTTATTTTTCCTGTATCTTCCAGAAATCAAAAGTAACAGAGAAAAAATCCCCCCTAAAATAAAAGAAAAAAATATTATTTTCAATGTAAATAAAATTCCAGCAGGTAAAGCCAATCCAGCCATTAATTTAATATCTCCTTCTCCAATTTTTTCATTGCTGAAAAAATTCAATAAAAATATAATAAATCCTGCTGTGATAAAACTTATAATACCCTCAAAAATATTTATTTTATTTATTTCAATTATACAGAATATTATACCAGTAATTATTAATAATAATATAATAATATCTGATATCTGTTTTGTTTCAATATCAATCATTGATAAAACTATTAAATATCCTGTAATAATTATATAAAAAAAATAGATTTTTTCAAGTCCAAATTTAAGAAAAAAAGTCACAAATAATAATGCCGTTAATAACTCTATCAGCGGATATTTAATTGATATTTTCTTATTACAATAATAACATTTTCCTTTTAAAAATAAAAAACTAAATACAGGAATATTATGATACCATTTTAATTTTCTTTTACATACAGGACAAAATGAAAAAGGAAAAAAAATAGAAAGATTTTTGGGAATTCTATAAATACAAACATTAAAAAAACTGCCAAAAATAAGTCCAAAAATAAAAACTATTAAAATATAAATAAAATAAATTTTTTCTCCTTTTACTCTAATTTTAATAAAGGGCTGATTTTATAAATATTATTTATAAAACCAGCCCTTTTATAATCTATTTATTATTCATGTCCATATTTTGTATATGGTGTTCCTCTTGTATCTGTTGCCGCATTATTTACCCATATATTGCCTAAAAGTTCTCCAGATGTTGCATATGCCCAACCATCAGTGTTTGTTGCAGTAGGTATTGTGCTTACATAAGTTACTGATGATGATGTACCTGAAAGTGTTCCAGTTGTTTTGTCAAAACCATGAGTTACTTTAACAACTGGCATCTTTTCCAGATATTTCTTGAATTTGTTTGTAGAGCTTGTATCAAGATCAGATGGCCACTGTCCTTCCCAATCGCCATAGTAAATCGTTATGGCTGATTTTATTGCTCCTATATTGCCCTTTGTTGCCCCTTCTCTTGCTTTTTCTAACATTTCAGCA
>JAOAIN010000009.1 GCA_026414685.1 Candidatus Goldiibacteriota bacterium | reverse complement strand
AGTTTATAACAAATTGAATCTTTATCCTTTAGTGGAAAAGGAAAGGATGGGGGGGAGAAAAGTGGTTGAAGCATTTTTTTCGTAATAAATTGTTTGCTTACATCAAAAAGGTTTTTGTATAAACCCTTAAACTTGGCTTCGCAAAAACCGTTTGGTTTGTATCATATCCGTGTCTCACTGATTGGTTGACCTACTTTTGCTTCACGTATTTATTTCTATGAATTCCTCAAAAAATGCATTCAACCACTTTTTTTGAAATGATACCTTCTACCCTTGGAGAGAAGGAGAAGATGCGGTGGGAAGAAAAGTGGTTGATACATTTTTTTCGTAATAAATTGTTTGCTTGTATCAAAAAGGTTTTTGCATAAACACTTAAACTTGGTTTCGCAAAAACCGTTTGGTTTGTATTAAATCCGTGTCTCACTGATTGGTTGACCTACTTTTGCTTCACACATTTATCTCAATAAATTCCTCAAAAAATGCATTCAACCACTTTTTTGATAAATTATTATAATATTAAAAATTAAATATTCTTGACATTTTATAAAAAATATATAATATAATAACAAAAAACGCTTTCGTAATTTTGTTTAAAAATTTAATAGATATTAAAATCAATAAAAATAAAAAGGTGATTAAATATGAAAAAGATTAAAGTTGGAATTATAGGTGCAGGAAAGATTGCTGAGAGATTACATTTACCACAATATTCAGAATTAAAAAATGTAGAAATAACTGCTATTTGCGATATTATTAGAAAAAAAGCAGAACGCCTTGCAAAAATATATAAAATATCAAAAATTTATACTGATTATAAAAAGATGATAAAAGATGCAGGTATTGATGCTGTTTCTGTCTGCACACCTAATTATCTGCATGCGCCGATGACAATCTTTGCTGCAAATAATAAAAAACATGTGTTGGTTGAAAAACCAATGGCTATATCAGTTGCTGAAATGAAACAAATGATTTCAACATGTGAAAGGAATAATGTCATATTAATGGTTGAACAGACTCAGCGATTTGATCCCGCACATGAAATTTTAAAAGAAGTGGTAGAAAGTGGAATACTTGGTAAAATTGCAACTGTCCGCGGAAAACTTGGACATTCTGGTCCTGAATTTTGGTCTGATGATTCGCCATGGTTTTTTGATAAGAAAAAATCAGGTGGTGGAGTGAGCGTTGATGTTGGAATTCATATACTTGACCTTATCAGATTTGTTCTTGGTAATGCAGAAATTGAAAGTGTTTCAGCAAAAATTGCAAATCTTATAAAGAAAAAAATAAAACTTGAAGACACAATAAATGCAATTATAAAATTTAAAAACGGTATAATGGGTACATTTGAAGCATCGTGGTCCACATCACCTTATGAGGTCCGTGTTGAAGTATGCGGCTCTCATGGTAAAGCAATTGTTCAGCAGGCAAATGCAGATCCGCAGAGATTACGTGTATGGACAATTGATCCTAAAAATCCATATAACACAATAAAAGAACATAAATACAAAATACCTAAAGAGTCAAAATTTAAAAGTCCTTGTGCTCATTTTATAAATTGCATAATTAAAAAGCAAAAGCCAATTATAGATGGTGTAGAAGGAATGAAATCAATGGCTGTTATACTTGCTGCTTTAAAATCAGCAAAGACAGGTAGGGTTGAAAAAGTAAATATTTAGTAAATATTTGCGCCGATTGCCGTTTGCCAAATAAAAAACTACAGGAGGAAATATGGCTTTTAAATTATCTGCAATAACATGGTCACATCATTATTCAGTAGAAATAGGAAAACTTGATGATTGCGGTCTTATTGATTTATATGCAAAAGAAGGATTGGGTGGAATTGAATTTATAATGGAGCATTTAAAAAGTCATGATAAGAATTATTTACTTGCACTTAAAAAAAGAGCAAATGATGCAGGTCTTGAAATTTCGGCAGTATCGCCTGGTAATAATTTTGGTAATGAAAAAGAAGAAGATAATATTTCAAATTTAAATTATGTAAAAAAATCAATTGATGTAGCAGAAATTTTAGGCGCATCTTTTGTCCGTGTTTTTGCTGGATGGCCACCGCAGGGTAAACGCGAAGCATTATGGGCTACAGCTGTTAAATATATGAAACAGGCAGCTGTTTATGCACAGGAAAAGGGTATAACACTGGTTGTTGAGCCACATAACCATGGCGGTTTTCTGCCGGATTCAAAATCAAGTATAAAATTCATAGAAGATGTAAATTCACCTTTTGTTCGCCTTAATATTGATACAGGTAATTATCTTGGATTTGATGCTGATATGTATAAAGGAATTGCTGATTCAATGAAATATGCACTTTATTGTCACTTAAAAATTCATAAAATTACAAAACAAGGCAAAACATCTGATTTTGATCTTGAAAAAGTTTTTAAAGTATTAAGTGCAGCAAAATACCACGGTTGGATTGCAATAGAGTATGAAGGTCAGGAGTTTTTAGACGCAGGTAAAGAGGAAAAGTCAAAAAATGAATTTGAATTTTTTGGTATTGCTGTAAAAAAAATAAAAGAGTTGATTAAAAAATATTATTAATAATTACGGGAAGATCAGGGACATGGTGGTACAAATAATTATACTCAGAAGAAAAATTATGTCTATATAATTCATCAATGATAATAGGTTGAATAAAAGCGATATCGGAAGATAAGTTGTATTCAGATAATATATCAGAAGGGGATTTAAAACCT
>JAOAIN010000264.1 GCA_026414685.1 Candidatus Goldiibacteriota bacterium | reverse complement strand
TTATTAAATAATCTTTTTTTGTCTGCAAAGCAAAAAAATAAAAAGCAAAAGCAGGTATTAAAATCCATGAAAAAGAAAAAAAGTTTTCTAAAAATAAAACAACTTTTTCCGGAGTATTTACATTATGAGAGAAAACTTTTATTAAACTCCATATGCCAAAACATGCTATCAAATGTGCGGCAATTTTATTCAAACTTGATTTTGGATTATAGTAAAGTAAAAGTATTGTGATAAACGAATACAAAAAAAACGCACTAAAATGTATCAATGTAAGATATGGAAACCAGTTCATAAATATTTTAATATATTTAATATCCTTTTTTTATCTTTTGTTGATTTTCTGCTTATTATTTTTATTATATTAAGCATTATACCTGCATCATCATCAGAAGATAAAATATTACTTTCACGCTTTATGAATAATGAAGTAATACTGATTTTTAATACATTTGCAACTTTTTGTAAGGTTAAAAGAGTGGGCTGTTTTATCCCACTTTCAATATTACTTAAAAATGAAGGACTTATTCCTGTCTTTTTAGATAAATCTAAAAGCGTTAAACCTTCTTTTTTTCTAAACATTTTTATATTTTTACCTATTATTTTATATATATTTTCCTGTTTCATATCAATATCATCTCCTTTTAAGCATATTAAATATACCAAAAAATTTATTAAATGTCAATTGCTAATAGCAAAAAAAAACTTGACTAATGGCATAAAATTTTGTATAATTAAAATTACCATGAGAAAGAAACAAGGAGGATTATTTGGATAAAAAAATAATAAATAATATAAGTGCAGCAGGGATGCTAAGAATTTTATGTAATTATAAAAAAACAGGTATATATAATATAGAAATCAAAAATAAAAAATTAAAAATATTTATATATAATGGCGAAATCATAAATATTAAACCGGCTAATAAAAATTTAAGAGAAGAGTTAATAAATGCATTATGTTCTCTTGATGGCATGACTTTTTATTTTGAAGAACAAAAAATTGAAAAAGGTAATGCTGTTGAACTCTGTATAGAAGATATCATTTTAGAAAGCGCACGCAGAATTGCAAAACTAGGTGGAACAGATACTATAAGAGATTTTTTACTTCCAGAAAATGAAATTTTAAAAATCTCAAAATTTCCACCAGATAGATCCATATATATTAAATTCACATCTGATGAATGGAATCTTTTATCATTATTTGATGGCAATAAATCTATAAATACAGTTTATAATGAATTGGCGATGGAAAAAAATAAAGCAGAAATAATATTATATGGTTTAATATCTGCCGGACTTCTTCGCAGGGCTAGATTTAAAATGCCAGAACTTACAAAAATAGCAAGAGAAGAACTAGGTAATATTGGTGTTGCCATAGTTGACACTGAACTTATGAAAAATAATATTGATAAAACAAAAATGGGCATGAAAGAATTTTTACGGCTTCTTGCTTCACTTGAAAATTCTTTTGCAGATATCGTTGGTAAAACAAAAGCTAGAGCAGTAATTGAAAAAATCTGGGAAGCAACAAAATAAAAGGAGTGTTTTTATGGAACAGACATTACAATTTTATACACATATAATTTCTATCATAAGCGGATTACTATTTTGGACAGGATTTTTTATAATAGGAATGATTGCCTACAGATATTCAAAAGTATTTAATAAACAAACCTTTTATATTTTCTTGATGACTGCTCCTTCTGGAATACTTATATATTCACTTTTGTTAATAATAAAAATTTCCATTACAGTAACTAATCCAGAAATAAATAATATTATTCAAATAATTGCTTATGTTTTCTTTGTTATTTCTGTCTTTTTTGTCTTGATATCCATTTTAAAATTTAATTCTGTTCTTAATGCTTTATTAAAATATACAGGAGACAAAAAATGAAATGGGATATAATACTTTATGAAACCGCTGTCTTATTTTTAATATTTACTTGCGTTTATTGTGGAATTGTATTATATAAATTAACAGAAATAATCAAAGAAAAAAATTTTATCTGGATTTTGCCTGTTATATCATCCGTTGTCTTATTGCTTGCTCTTTTGTCACATATTTATGCAAATTTTATTTTGATGCCACAATTAAATAATTCAATAGAAATTCTAACTTCAAAAGAAGGTCTTATGGATGAAAAACTCTTTGAATCAACCAAACTTGTTATTAATAAAATAAAAATTATTCTAATGCAATTAAAAGCTTTTTCTTTTACTTCTTTTTTCGTTGCTGCTTTTTTAATAACTATTTCATCTGGAATATATATAAATAAAATTTCAAAATAAGAGGTGACTTTATATGGGTGAAAAAAAAGTTATCATGATTGTTGATGATGAACCAGACATTGTAAAAATTGTAAAAATATCCATGAATCTTGCGAATATGGACTGTATAGAATGCTTCAGTGGGGAAGAGTGTTTGGAAAAATTGGAAAAAGGTGAAATCCCTGACTTAATTTTGCTTGATATTATGATGCCTGGAATAAGTGGATACGAAGTTTGTAAAAAAATAAAAGAAAATAAAGCATGGGATAAAATAAAAATTGTAATGCTTACTGCCAAAGGACAAAAAGGTGATGCAGAAGAAGGTTTAAAAGTTGGTGCTGATGATTACATCATAAAACCTTTTGACCCTTATGAACTCATTGAAATGGTAAAAGAAATACTGGAAAGGTAAGTGATAAATGTGGAATACACAAAAGAAGAAACAAAAAAGTATTTAAATTATATAAGAATAGTTTTATCTTTTTCTTTAATACTCGCCTGGATTTACAGTTTTGATTTTTTACTGGAAAAGTTAACTTTTACAATTATCTTTATTTCATTACTTGTAATAAGTAATATAATCTTCATTCTACTTCCCGAAAAGTTTTATAGTGGAGTGAAAATCAATTATATTGTTTTTATTGTTGATATGGCTTTTATTATTATAGGGGCACAACTATTTACTGTAAATGATTTACGCTTTATCGTGTGTATTTTTCTTGCCATATTTATTTCTGCAATATCTCAATCAGTCAAAATGAGCATTTTAATTGCAATTGTTGTTGATTCTCTTTATTTTTTTATAAATACAGAATTAGGAAAATCGCAACCATTATCTTATGAAATGATACTTTTGAATCTGCCTTTTATTTTTATTGTTTCTATTCATAGCAGTTTTATTGCAGAAAAAGCAAACCAAGAAGTTTTAAAAAGAAAAGAAATTGAAAGAATGAATGAACTACTCACAAAAGGCGTTATAACAAAATCAAGAAAATTATCAGATATTACTGACTTTCTGGATGATTTGAGTGAAAGTTTTCTTGATGCCTTGATTGTTTTAGATATAGAAGGTGTTGTGAAAATTTTTAATTCTGCAGCAGAGAATATGCTTAACATTAAAAAAAATAAAGCAATAAATTCTCCTTTAAAAGATTTAGCTGGTTTATCAGCAGCAAAAGATATAATAATGAAACTCAGATTTGAAAATAAAATAACAAAAGATGAATTAATAGATGTTGGCTATGATAATAAAAGTTTAAAAGTTTATGCAACAGCAACTTTTATAACTAATAAAGAAGGAAATAAAATAGGCATTTTATTACTTTTAAGGAAAATATATTAAATATGGGAAAAGAACTGGATGAAAAATTATTTGCAGCTGTTTATAGAGAAGATTTGGAAGCAGTAAAGGATTTAATAAAACAGGGAGCAAATGTTGATGCTAAGGGTTTTGGTGCATATACAGCACTTGGGCTTGCTATTGAAAAGGGTAATATAGAAATAGTAAAAGAACTAGTCAGATCAAAAAAAATAGAAAAAAAAATAGATGGTTTGTATGGTGAAGAATTAATTTTTGCAATAAAAAAAGATGATATAAATCTTGCATTTGAATTATTAAATATGGGCGCAGATCCAAATTATATTGATTATGAACGTAATACTGCTTTTTTACTAGCAGTAGAAAAAGGTAATATTGAACTTATTAAAGAGATGTTAAAAAAAGGTGTCAATATAAATTTAAAAAACCAAAATAATAATACTGCATTGTATATTGCAACAATGAAAGAAAGAGAAGATATTGTTTCTCTTCTACTTCAATCAAAAGCAGATCCAAAAATAAAATGTCAAGGCAGAAAAAACCCTTTGATACTTTCAATTGAAAAATCAAATTTAACCATTTTCAGATATTTAATAAATGCAGGCGCTGATGTGAATGATACTGATTATGATGGAAATACTCCGTTAATACTTGCCACAATGAAAAATGAAGAGGTAATGGTTCGTGAACTATTAAGAGCAGGTGCAAATGTTAATGCAAGAGGTTATGGAAATTATACCGCACTGATGCTTGCAATTGAAAATAATAACAAAAATATTATCAATCTGTTACTTGATGAAGGTGCTGATGTAAATATTGAAAACAATGATGGAGAGAATGCAATTATTATTGCAGTAAAAAGAAAAATTTCTGATATCATAAAAAAACTGGTTCAAAAAGGAGCTTCTCTTGAAGCGTGTGATATACAGGGGAACAGTTTACTTAATATTGCAATAGAAAATGATGATATAAAAACCTGCCTTGAACTCATAAAGCTCGGTGTGAATATCAATATACATGATAATAAAAAGAACACTCCACTTATAAATGCAACGATAAAAGGCAGAAGAGAAATTATACGAATTTTAATTGATGCAGGAGCAGAAATAAATGCAAAAGGTTTTGGATCATATACAGCGCTTTGTTTTGCAGCTAAATCAAAAGACAACGACATAGTTGATTTCCTAATAAAATCTGGGGCAGACGTAAATATACGTGGATATGGTAGATATACCCCACTTCATTTTGCTGTTGAATCTGGATGTTTTGAATGTGTAAAAAAATTGCTTGATGCAGGCGCTGAAATTGACTGTGTTAATTTATTTAATAAAACACCATTGCTAATAGCCGCAGAAAATGGATTTGTAGACATATTAAAATTATTAATAGAAAAAGGA
>JAOAIN010000187.1 GCA_026414685.1 Candidatus Goldiibacteriota bacterium | reverse complement strand
GGTAGAAGGAATATTCAAAAGTTATGATGAAAATGGTAATCTAATACTGGAAGGTACTTATAAAAATGGTAAAGAGCATGGACCATATAAATTATTCTATAAAACAGGAGAATTGAAAATCCAGAGAAATTACAAAGACGGTATAGAAGAAGGCCCCTATAAATTATTTTATAGAAGTGGTAAAATTCAGATCGAAGGGCAGTATAACGGTGGCAAAGAAGATGGTATGTTTACAATGTATTATGAATCAGGAGCAGTAAAGGCCAAAGAACTTTTTAAAGAAGGAAAACAAGAAGGTGTATATAAGGCATTCTATGAAGATGGAAAATTAATGGAAGAGCGTTTATATAAAGCAGGACAGTTGATTGCAATAAAAAAATTTGATAAAGAAGGTAAAGAAATCAAGTAAGGTAGCGTAGCGTCAGGTGCTAGATGTAAAAATGTTCTAAAATATTTCAAAGATAGTTCGCACTCAGCTCTAAAATAGTTTTTACTATTTTTGAACTCTTTGCGAGCTATTTACGAACTATTTTAGAACTATTTTTATAAAATGGAGGTTATTATGACGAAAGATAAAAAAGAGAGTAAGGTAAGACAGGAATGGGGCTCCCGATTGGGGGTAATACTCGCTGTTGCAGGTTCTGCTGTTGGGTTGGGAAATTTTCTTCGTTTTCCTGTTCAGGCAGCACAGAATGGTGGTGGTGCATTTATGATACCGTATTTTATTGCATTGTTGCTTGTGGGCATTCCACTTATGTGGATAGAATGGACAATAGGCAGATATGGTGGTGGCTTTGGTCATGGCACAGCACCTGGTATTTTCCATTCAATGCATCAAAAAAATCGTTTTATTAAATATTTTGGAGTTATTGGAATGTTTGGCCCTATTGCTATTTTTCTTTATTATTGTTATATAGAATCGTGGTTACTCGGTTATATTTTTTATTCTATTACACCCACATACATACAGGCATTAAAGGCAGGAAAAATAGCAGACTTTTTTGGAAATTATATAAATGTTACTTCAATTTTATCTCCTGCATATATTTTCTTTATAATAACTTTTGTTTTGAATTTTGTTATTTTATATTATGGTATAAGAGGCGGTATTGAACGGGTTTCAAGAATTGCAATGCCTGTGTTGTTGCTACTCGGAATAATTATGGTTTTAAGGGTTCTTACGTTAGGGTTTACCCCTGACACGCAGACACCTTATAAAGTAGTGGATGGATTGGGATTTTTATGGAATCCAGATTTTAATGCATTAAAAGATATGAAGGTCTGGCTTGCAGCAGCAGGACAAGTTTTTTTTACTTTGAGTGTTGGTATGGGAGTTATCATAACTTATGCTAGTTATTTGAAAAAAGAAAATGATGTTGTATTATCAGGTCTTACTTCTGCAGCTACTAATGAATTTGTTGAGGTTATAATAGGTGGCAGTATTGTAATACCAGCTGCTTTTGCATTTTTTGGTCCGGAAAAAATGGTTGAAATTGCAAAAGGGGGTGCTTTTTCTCTTGGGTTTATAACAATGCCGATGATTCTTGAAAAGATACCTTTAACTGTTGTTTTTTCCTTTTTGTGGTTTTTATTACTTTTTCTTGCAGGGATTACTTCTTCTATTTCCATGTTACAGCCGGCAATTGCATTTTTTGAAGATGAATTCAACACTTCAAGAAAAAAAGCGGTATTTATTATAGGTGTTGTTACATTTATTTTAATGCAGCCTGCTATTTTTTTCATAGGAAAAGGTGTTGTTGATGAGCTTGATTTCTGGGGTGGCACATTTGCACTTGTTTTATTTGCAACTTTTGAGGTGATAATGTTTGCGTGGGTTTTTGGTATAGATAAGGCATGGGATGAAGTACATAAAGGAGCACAGATGGAGGTGCCTAAAATATATAAATTTATTTTAAAATATATAACACCATTATTTCTTATTTTCATTCTTGTTGGCTGGTTTATTCAACAGGGTATTCCTTTTATTATGATGAAAGGTGTTGATGCTGCTAATAAGCCTTTTATTATAGGAACAAGAATAGGACTTTTAGTTTTATTATTGGTTCTTGTTATCATGGTAAAAATGGCATGGAGGAAGTATAAAAATAAGGACATTCGGTGAAGATGTTCGGTGAAGATGTTCGCTAAAGATGTTCATTGTGAATTTGAAAATTTGAAAATATAATAAATACGGTAGATTTAAAAATTTATATTATAGGAGGTTATCATGCAGACGAGTGGTTGGATAATGATGTTGTTTGCATGGGGAATTATATTTTTCTTATGTGTATATTGTTTTTATAGATTGTTTAAAGAATAAAAATATTATAATAAATGTTTGGAAAATATGTTGGGAAGATGGGCAAAATATTTTTATTATAAAAAATGTTTAAAAAAGATGTTCTGGAAAGATGTTTGGAAAAGATGTTCAATGATAAATCATAAAATTTTATTGATTTATTTTTTTCTTGAAAAAACAGATTTTTTATTGTAATATCACAAACATAAATTGAAAATAGAGGTATAGAAATGATAGAAATGAAAGTTAATGGGCTGGCAATAGATAGTGCATCAAAGATGCCAGTCGTAATACTCACAGATTCAGAGGAGAAATATTATCTTCCAATATGGATAGGAGTTTATGAAGCCGATGCCATTTTGATTGCGCTTGAAGATATACCTACTCCCAGACCAATGCCGCATGAACTTATAAGCAATATTTTTAATACTTTAAATATAAGAGTTGAGAGAATAGTTATAAGTGAAATAAAAGATAATACATTTTTTGCCAGAATTCATTTGTTAAAAGATGACAAAGAATATGAAATTGATTCAAGACCATCTGACGCAATTGCCATAGCATTGAGGACGGATGCACCTATTTTTGTAACTGAAAAGGTAATAACCGAAGCAACAGTGAGTGATAGAGAGAAGTGTAAAAGAGAAATGGAGGAATTCAAAGAGTTTTTAAAAACAGTAAAACCGTCAGATTTTCTAGAATAGTTTTAAATTTTTTTAGATATTTATTGAAACGTTGTTCTGAAAGGCAATATTGACGTGAAAAAAAATAATAATTATGATAATAAAGAGCTCTTTAAAAGTTTAGGAACAGTAGGCACACTTGGTTTTACTCTTGTTTTATCCACTTTCACAGGACTATGTATTGGTCTGGTGATAGACAGATTGACAGGTTTAAAACCAATATTTACAATATTCTGTCTGATTTTTGGAATTGTTGCTGGTTTTGTTTATATTTATGTGAAATTGATAAAAAATGATAAACTATAAGAGAATCATTATAATTTTTTCATTGATTTTATTATGTATATTATTTTTTTATTTTGTTTTTTCTCAAAGACAGATAAATGGTGTGCTTGCAGGATATTTCACAGGTATTGCAAATTTCTTTATTATTTCTTTTCTGGTGAAAAAAATTTTTGAAAAAATAGATGAAATAATATCATCAAAAATTATAAAGATATTAATAGTTTATTTATTAAAAATATTTTTTTTCTCAATAGTCATTTTTTTAATTATAAAGAATAGAAATATATTTGGTATTTTAGGTTTTTTAATAGGCTTCACTTTAACGCTTGTTGTCATATTTATAGAGAGTTTAATATTAAAAAAGTCGCAATTTAAAATGGAGAGATAAATTGAAAGAGTCATTGCATTTTCAGTCATTTATACCGTTTCTTGATAATCATGGTTTTACAATTGTTGTTATGATGCTTATTGATTATATCATTGTTTTATTTTTACTTTTTCTTGGAACAAGAAATCTTAAATTAAAACCCGGTGGTTCTCAGAATTTAATTGAATGGGCAATAACTCTTATCTGTTCTTATGCGGATGAAATAATAGGCAAAGAAGATGCGCCCAGGTTTTATCCACTTATTATTACACTTTTCTTTTATATATTTATAGGCAATTTAATGGGATTGGTGCCAGGACTTGTTTCACCCACGAGTGTCTTAAGTGTTACTGCTGCTCTTGCCATAATTGTTTTTTTATATGAGTGGATTTCAGGGATTGCCAAGCAGGGTGTAATGAATTATTTTAAACATTATGCAGGTGGACCAGGCATTCCAGGACCTTTAAAACCGTTTTTGTTCTTTATTGAATTGATTTCTGATATATCTAGGCCGTTATCCTTGTCTTTCCGATTATTTGGTAATATCATGGCCAAAGAAATATTATTATCTGTTTTAATTGTTTTAGTTCTTCTTTTCTGGCCAACAATATCAACAAATGCAATTGGCGCTTTTCTCGCTGGTTTTTCTTTTGTCCTGCGGCCTTTAATAATAATACTTGGTGTTCTTGTAAGTTTAATTCAGGCATCGGTTTTTACTTTACTTACATGCATTTATCTAGCAGGTGCTGTTGCAGCACATAAAGAACATGGAGAATCACATTAAATAAAATACCAAGGAGGTGGAAGATTTGAAAAAGATATTGATTGTTTCACTTGTAGTTGTAGTTGTTTTATGTTTTTCTGGTATTTTGTTTGCATCAGAAGCCCAGGAAACGCAAGCGCAAGCAGCAGGAAAAGCGACTAAGGATAGTGTACAATTTTTTGCTTTCACTGTTTTAGCAGCTGCTTTGGGTGTTGGAATTGCTGCCTTTGGTTGCGGAATTGGTCAAGGCATAGCGACAGCAAAAGCAGCTGAAGGATTATCCAGACAACCAGAAGCCGGTGGAAAAATACAGACAATGTTGATTATAGGACTTGCTTTTATTGAATCGCTCACAATTTATGCGCTTGTTGTGGGTTTGATATTGATATTCGCCAATCCATACGTTAATTTGTTTTTAGGTTAAATAATAAAGGCGGATTTAATCCGCCTTTTGCACTTATATTTAAATAATAAATTTTGGAGGCGAATATGGTAAAAATAGATTGGCCTGTTTTTTTATTACAGATAATTACATTTTTAATAGCGATGCCTGTTATTTGGATACTTTTTATAAAAAGTTTATCTAATACATTGAAAAAAAGAGATGAATATATAAAGGATTCTCTTGATAAAATTGAAAAAGATAAACAGGAAATGGAAGCATTGAAAAGTGATTATGAAAAAAAGATTTTGAATATTCAGGAAGAAGCAAGGGAGATAATTACAAAAGCAGTGGCAGAGGGAGAAAAAGTTAAATCCGGAATTATTGAAGAAGCGAGAAATGAGGCAATAAAACTTATAAATGACGCAAAGTTGGAAATTGAAAATGAAAAGAAAAAAGCAATAGAAGAGGTAAAAAATACAATTGTTGACATTTCAATAATGGCAGCAGAAAAGGTTATAAAAACAAAAATAAACAAAAAAAATCAGATAAGTATTGTTTCTGAAAAACTTAAAGAAATAGAAGATGCAAAATTATAAAAGGTGATTAAATGGCAAATCTTGTTTTACCTTCAAAATATGCTGAAGCGATTTTTTTAATTGCTAAGGAAAAAAATATACTTGATAAAGTTAGAGAAGAACTAAACGCAGTGAAAGATGTTTTAAATAAAAACATTTTATTGAAAAATATAATATTTCATCCTGGAATATCAAAAGATGAGAAAAAGAAGATTTTTAACGATTTGTTTTTAGGTAATATTAGTGAACTTGTTATTAATTTTTTAAAATTGCTTATAGATAAGAAAAGAGAGAGATTGATAGATGATATAGTCAATATATATTCAGAAAAAGTTGATGAATATAAAGGCATTAAAAAGGTTATGGTGGAGACCGTCTATCCACTTGAGGATGTGGAGAAAAATAAACTGTTGAATAAATTGAAAAAATTGATGAAGTCAGATGTTATATTAGAAACCATGACAAATACAGAAATGCTCGGTGGCATTATTATAAGAGATAAATTGCATCTGATAGATGCTAGTATAAATCAGTTTTTAAATTCAATGAAAAATAGATTGATTGAATTAAGAATAGGTGGTTTAAAAAAGAAGCCTGAAACTAAAAGGGTATTAAAAAATATTAAAAAGAAAAAGAGCAAAAAGGCTAAAAAAACAAAGAAGAAATAATTTAAATTGAAGGAGGAAATATATGCAGATAAAGCCAGAAGAAATAACAAGTATTATAAAATCCCAAATAGAAAAATATGAAGCGCGTGTGGAATTATCTGAGATAGGGCATGTTATACAGGTAGGTGATGGAATAGCTAGGGTTTATGGACTGACTAATGTCATGTCAATGGAACTACTTGAATTTCCCGGCGGTATTTATGGAATTGCACTTAACCTTGAACGTGATAATGTTGGCGTTGTATTGCTCGGAGATGATAGAAATATAAAAGAAGGAGATATTGTAAAGAGGACAAAACGTATAATGTCTGTTCCAGTTGGTGAAGAATTAATAGGTAGAGTTGTAAATCCTTTGGGGCAACCACTTGATGGTAAGGGCCCTATAAATACCTCAAAATTTAGACCCATAGAAGTCATAGCTCCAGGTGTTGTTGATAGACAAAATGTAAAAGAACCATTGCAGACAGGTATTAAAGCAATAGACGCAATGATTCCGATAGGCAGAGGCCAGAGAGAACTTATAATAGGAGATAGACAAACAGGAAAGACAGCTATTGCAATAGATACAATA
>JAOAIN010000145.1 GCA_026414685.1 Candidatus Goldiibacteriota bacterium | reverse complement strand
AAACCAACCATTTTGCATTCCCCTTTTTTCATTTTAAAAAGAATGTTTACCGCTTCATATCCAAAAACTAATCCAAGTTTTCTGCTCAAAGCAGTAGGTGTTCCACCTCTTTGAATATAACCTAAAACAGTGTATCTTGTCTCCATACCTATCCGTTTTTCTATTTCGCTAGAAAGATTATCTATAAATCCAACACCTTCTGCTTTTACAATTATGGAACTATCCTTACCCCTTCTTATACCTTCTTCTAAAACTTTACAAATATGTTTTATGTTTATATCTTTTTTAAATTCTGGCAAGAGAATTATTTCAGCTCCACCGGTAAGTCCTATTTCAAGCGCTAAAAAACCATGTTCTCTTCCCATAACTTCAATGATAAAGATACGCTCATGGGATGATGCGGTATCCCTGATTTTATCAATTGCATCAAGTCCAACATTAACAGCAGTATCAAAGCCAATTGTTAAATCTGTTCCATAAACATCATTATCAATAGAAGCTGGAATAAAAACTGTAGGAATACCTGTTTCTTTTGAAATAATATATGCACCATTTTTTGAACCATCTCCTCCAATTATAATAAGTCCATCTATTTTTTTATCCTCTAAATATTCATAAGCAATTTTTCTTTTTGATTTAAAATGAAAATCTTTTGAACGAACTGTCTGTAAAATTGTTCCACCTTTATTTATTATACCACTCACTGATTTTAAGGACATCTCAATAAACTTATTTTCAAGAAGTCCGTGAAACCCTTCTTCTATACCTAATATATCAACACCTGAAAAAATAGAAGTCCTAACAACTGCCCTTATTGCGGCATTCATTCCAGGAGCATCACCGCCCGTTGTAATAACAGCAATGCGTTTCATTGCATCCTCCAAAAATTAAAAAATTCATTATTAATATTTCAAATTTGTAACATTTTCAATCTTTTAATAAAACCTTAAATTCCAAATGAAATAATAAAAATTTCTGATTTTACTTTTTTTCCTTACTTCCTATCATAACTTTCTATTACCTGCTAGGAAAAATGTCAAAAAAATATTAAAAATGAATCTTAAACCCGTTTTTACTCAGATAGGTATCTATTGACATATTATTATAAAGTGATTTTTTTATCCTTTATCATTTTCCACATTTTAACGCGTAATTCTTCTTCATCACGATTATTCCAATAAAATGATGTGTCAATTACTTCCAAATCTTTTATATATCTTTTTTTTAAATATTCCAATATTTTTATTACTTTAATGTGTTTTTCTGCATTATTAGTATATAACTTGATATAAGGGTAATATAAAAATTCATACTTTTTTACAACAAGTTTTTTATTGAAGCCTACGGTATCACTAGTGCAGAATGAAATCATTGCAAGTTTTCCACCCTTATCAAATGTTATACGAAACGGGTCTGAATTGCTATCAATCATCATAGCAATACCTTCCAGAAAAACATCAGAACTGTTTAAAGTCAATAAATCATCATCATCAATATCGTTATCATAAATAAAATTATTGATATGACCTTTTCTTGTTGCAGATGTAAGCGTATTAAAATTTTCAATAATAAGTTCATACTGCCAGTTACTTATCTGAGCAATTTCAATCAGTTCTTCCTCTAACCGTGGTATTAAATTTCTATCCTGAATTGTTCCACTATACTTGATATAAATCATAACACACCTATTTTTAAAAAATGATTTAATAATTTACAAAAAGAAATTATTAGGAATTAATTATAAAGACAATTCTATAATTTCTTGGAGCATCAGTATCTTTATATGTTTTAATATCAAAATTATCCTTGGATATTTTAAGTGAATTTTCAAAAGTTCTAAGCAGTGAATCGGCCTGCTCTTTTGCAAGGTCTATGTCTTCTGAATATATTTTTATTTCAATAGGAAATCTATTTGACATCTTAATATAATCCTCTATCTCTGTTATTATTTCCTTGCCCTTATCGGTGAATCTATCTTTTCTCTGTTTTTCAAAAAGAATAAAATTTGAAGCCTCTATATACAATTTTCCATCTTTAAAATACTTAATTACCTGTACTATTTTAGGTTCTTTTTTTCTAACAGAGCCAGGATTTCCTGCTTTATCCATATAAGATAAAAGATATAAATAAGGAGCATTGAGTTTCATCATATTTCCATTATTATCAAAACCATCCCATTCAAATTTAGAAGGGAGATTTCCAGAGCCTTTAAGTGTCATTACAGACGCTCCAGTTGGATCTGTAACTTTGAATGTCCATTTTTCCATTTCTATTCCAGCAGGAACTTTTGGCACTATTTTAAAAATCGGCTGCGTCTCAATATTATTTAGATATGCATGATATTCCGGTCTTGTCTCGTTTATTATTGCAGGAAGCCCGAGTTTGATGTCCTTTACATCAGAAGGAGAAAGCCCCAGAATTTCTTCTTCTGTTTTTATAACTGCTTCTGCAACATCATTTGAATTTGTTTTAATCATCAGTTCTGGTTTTTCTGCTTCTATTTTAATTTTTAGTTGACCTTTTACAACAACTTCCTGCGTCGCACCAGAGGATGATGTCTGTTGATTATCTTCTGCAAATAAAAAAATTGAAAATATAAGCAATAATGAAATTTGTAATATAAATATTTTCTTCATTATACACCTCTTCTATTTTTCTAACATATATCTAAATGTGGCATATCCTGTTTGTTCATCAGAACCAGTTATTGGTGCGAATTTAAATTGCAGTAGCGCTTCTTTTGCAAGTTGGTCAAGTTCTGGATAACCAGATGAGCGTTCTATTATCAAATTATCTTTTACCGTCCCATCCGGTCGTACAACAAAATATATAGTAACCGATGCTTCTAGTCCTTGCTGCTGCGCCCATAAAGGATAAGTTGGTTTTTTTGCAACAAGTATTGGTCTTCCAGCAATGTCTCCCTGTATTAAAAGTGCCTGTTTTTTTTCTATAACTATATTTTCGGTTGCAAGTGATTTTTTAGGTTCTGGAGTTGGTTTACCCAGTTTGAACGCTGATTGCTTTATACCTGTTTGCATTTTTCCTGAATCAAGTGAAATACCACCTGGATTTGCAACTGGTAATAAGCTAGATCTTTTTGTTTGTGCTCCCAAATCAATTTTTGTGGACGGCGCTGATGCCAATGCCTGTTTTTTCTGCAGATCAATCTGTGCCTGAACCATTGCAGGAGAAATTTTTTTCTGTCCTATTTCATTGTCAAGATCAATTGGTTTTGCAGCCGGTTTTAAATCTTCCAGTTTTGTTTTATCAAGAGATAATGCTTCTGGTTTTTTCATTTCTAATTTTGGTCTATCAAGTTCCAGTTTCTGTGGTTTTGCAATTTCAATCTGTGCTTGTTGTTTTATAGGTATTACATGTTTTAAAATATCAAACACTTTTTTTGGTTTTTCTATTTGCATTTGCATTGGTTTGGGTTGATCTGGTATTTCTTGAATCATTGTAATTTCAGTTAACGTATAATCAGCAAGCTTGCTCTTCTGTTTCTGCTGATAGAAAAAAATAAGAAAAAATATAAGTAAATGTATAGTAATTGATACAAAATATGATTTAGCAACTCCGCCTTTATTATAATCACTTGCAAACATATTAAATCATCCTTTCTTATTTAAATTCTTTTTTATGCTGTGTGGCAAAATAAATCTTTTTAGGGCTCGCCTTTTTTGCAGCATCCAGAGCATCAATAACAGTGCCATGGTCAATTTCAAGATCTGCCTTTATGATTATTATTTTTTCATTTACCTTCATGAGTTTTTTCGCAATAACCTCTTCCATCTCTTTTGGAGTATAAACATTCTTTTCATTCACTGAAACATTAGCATTTTTATCTATGGTTATTGTTACATATTCTTTATCCTTGGCCTCATCGGTGACTGCCTGGGGCAATGTAACCGACAATCTTGATTGAGTCATAAAAGGTGTTGCGACCATAAATATTATCAATAAAACAAGTGTGATATCCACGAGAGGTATAACGTTAATTTCACACATAGGTTCTTCATCAAAACTTGTATCAACAGCCATTGTCAAATCCTCCTACATAAAACTTATTTTATTTTTCTTTTTTTGCTTCTCTCATTATTGCAAGTGTCTTTGCTCCCTGCATTTTTGAAATATCAAGAACAGATACAAGCCGTCCATGCTGTACATCCCTGTCACAGGTTATCATCACAAGTTTTTTTTTGTTATTATCAAGAGCTGCTTTTATTGCCGCAGGAAATTGCTCTGCTTCCACTTTATTATTATTTATAAAAATACTTTTTTTGGTTAATTTTACCTGCACTGCTTCATTTCTTGTTGATTTGCCATGAGAAGCAGTAACTGTTGATGAATTCACCAAAATTCCTGATTGTATCACCATAGGTGAAGTCACCATGAAAATAATCAATAAAACAAGGCATATATCTATTAAAGGAACAACATTTATATTTGTTATTCCTTCTCCTTCTTGTCTACTACTTCCTCCGTGCATGTGCACCCTCTCCATAATT
>JAOAIN010000121.1 GCA_026414685.1 Candidatus Goldiibacteriota bacterium | reverse complement strand
TTACGACCTATGTATTTATTGCGACAGATAAGACCTTTTGACTGGGCATGGAATATAAGGGGATTAGTAAAAATAATTGGTAGAATTTTAAGGGTTATAATGAAGAAACCTGTTCGGTAAAAAATGTCAGCAAATGATGTTCGTTAATAATGTTCGCAGAGGATGTTGACTAAAAAAATATGGTGGTGAGTGAATTGAGAAAAATGAGGAGTTTTGACGAGATAGAAATCTGAAAGTTTGCAAAAACTTAGTTTATAAAATTTATAAAATAATTGAAAAATATTTTTTTAATCATTTTTAGCGAACATATGTAGCGAACATCCTTTAATTGACCGTCAAAAATAATAATTTCGTAATGGAATAGTTATATTTAGATAATTCATCCCAATTTGTATTTTTTTTAATATCAGATTCATAGTCATATATTATATTCAAATTTTGCCAGGATTTTAAATCATTAACAGAAAGGATATTTTTAACCTGTTTTATTTTTACTTTAAAAATCGTTACTTTTGCCTTCATATTCCATCACATCCTTTCTGCTATTTTTATCAGTTTCATATATCGCCTTTATTTTCAATTTCTTTAATTTAGACACTATTAAAACAAAAAAGTTGCAAAAAATAATTTGGTTTTAAAATTAAATAATTTAACTTTATAAAATTTATTTTTTATTTTATGAAAAATATGTTTTTAAATTTTTCAGGTAAAAATTCATTTTAAACGCTAAAACGTTTTGATTAAACGTATAAATTTTTCTTGACTTTTTTTGTTTTTAAAATAGAATTATATATGAGTTAAAAAAATAGGGCGCTATATTACGGGTTAAAAGTTGGCGATAGTTTTAGAAAATTATTTATGAGGGGTTTTATGAGAACCCATTATAAAATAGTAACTATAGTTTGTTTTATTTTGTTTTTTAATTTTATTTTTGCTGGTCTGCCTAGAGTCATATCAGTTACAATGAATCCGCCTAATCCAAATTTTGGTGATATGGTGACTGTGACAGTCACATATTGTCATAGTGTATATCAACAGGCTGATATAAATATTGCTGTGTCAAATAATCCCACACGACTTGCACCTGGTTCTGGCGGACAGATTTTTCTTGTAAGTGTTGATGGAGTAAATTACAAAACAAGTTATCCTTCACAGAATAGAATAGGATATAATCTTTATTCAGGTTCTGGAATTCCACCTGGAACTTGCACAACTTGTGATTCTGGAGAAACAAATGGAAATTTAGCAACAGCTACTTTTAATATACGTATTCCAGATCCAGAAGATTTTCCAGGTTGTAATGTTACAAATTTATATTTGCACGTTGGTATGAAAGATCAGCTTTATCGGGGTGATTGGGTTTCTTTATCTGCTTGTCAAACAAATAGTTCTATCACATGGCAGATACCTTTACTTCCAAGAAATTTTAAATTGCACAAAAGAGTAGAAGGGATAGCAAATGAAAGCGGTGATTTGATTTTATATCTTATAGATTATGAATATGCAAATGGTCCACTTACAATTACTGAAAATATACCTGGTGGCGGTCGTATGGAACTTGTAGAAGCAGGTCCAAATTCTATGATAACTTCACAGCCACCTATAGGTTCTACTTTTGGCATAGTAACATGGGTCTTACCTGATAGGACCAATGTTCGTGGTTCTGCTGTTGGTAGTGTGTGGATGCTACTACGTCTTTTAAAACCACCTGCAACAAATGGTGATGTTATAACAAATACTGCTTCTGGTTCTATGCCTTCAGTTGGAAATAAAAACTCATCTACTGATATAGTCGTGGGGCAGCCAGTAATGTCTGTTAGAAAATATCAATCAGATAATTTTTTAAGTTATGGTATGTCAATCACCTATGCACTAGAATACAGGATTTCTGGCTCTGTTTTGAAATTATTTAGATCATTTGATAATACTTTAGGAACATTCACACAAGCAACAGGCCCACCTCCTGGTTGGAGATTTCAGCCGTATAATTCTACACCTGTTGAATACGGAACTTGGACAATTTCAGATCCATGTTCAAACGGTGATGCTTATGTAACAGGAGATGCCACAGGACAGGCAAAATATCCAGCACTACTCGTTGATGATGGCAGTGCTTCAAATAATTCTGATCAGTTCTGCACCGGTGTAATTTTATCTGATGTTATGATTGATACAGGTGGTTATGAAGGCGCTGATGCACAAATAATTATCAGATCAAATGGACAGCAAGGTTCTGCCGGCAGGTCTGTTTCACTAGTTTTATCTGTTGATAATACACCAACTGGTACATCAGGTGGTTATATTATTTTTCAGACATGGGATGGATATTCAACAAACTGGTATGGTGGGACAGCTAATAATCCAGCAGGAATTGTTGGTTTTAAATGGTTTAGAGTCAGAATAGAAGTTACACAGAATGGAAATAATTATATATATACTGCCAAAGTTTGGCCCAAAGGAGATCCAGAGCCAACTTTTATAAATGGTGTAAATGGAACAACTTGGATACAGACAGGTGCTGCACTAGATACTGCATGGAGATGCGATGGTCAGGGCATAAATAATGATTGGAGACCTGGTATTAGTGAACAGAGGGGAGATACTGGCTCAACCCGTGATTCATATAATAATTTTGCTGTTTATTCACCGAGAGTTTCCACGAACACATTTTTATACGATACCATACCAAATGGTATTACATATCGGGGGTGTAATCCAGGTAATGCAACCTGTGGCACAGTCACAGTTGGTGGAGTTACAATGGTTCGCTGGTCTCTTGGCAATATTATGGAACAGAGCGGCTCATTTACATGGTGGGGAATTGCAACAGGATGTGGCCTAATAACAAATAGAGCAGCAATGGATGGTGATAACCCTGTTATACCGATATATTCAAATGAAACTGTTCTTGATGTGTATTGCGGGACTCCTACTGTTACACCAACAATAACGCCAACATATACTGCAACAAACACATTTACAAGAACTCCCACCCCTACTAATACACCTACTTTTACTGTGACATTTACTTTCACTGCAACAAATACCTGGACACCTACTTTTACATTTACACCTACATTTACGTTTACATATACAAGAACTAATACACCTACATACACTGGCACTCCAACATGGACAAACACAGTTACACCCACACCAACATGGACATATACACCCACTTGGACTCAGACACCAACTCCAACATATACACGGACAGCAACGCCTACATATACAATGACAGCAACTCCGAGTGCAACACCTACTTGGACATCTACCAATACTCCCACACCTACCTATACAGATACACCTACCAGAACTTTTACACCAACACAGACTTTTACATCAACAGCAACATCTACATATACAATGACAGCAACATCAACAGTTACATCTACATGGACAGATACTAGGACAAGTACGCCTACATGGACTCATACAAATACATTGACTTTTACAGCAACATGGACAAATACTGTCACCCCAACCCCTACATTTACTTTTACAGATACAGTATCATCAAATACACCAACTGCAACTCCTACATACACTCCTACTTTTACATTCACCCCTAGTAGGACATATACCATGACAGCAACACCAACACCCACATATACTGATACACCTACACCTACAAATTCAAATACACCAACAGCCACTTACACTCATACACAAACCTATACTGCTACTTTTACATGGACATATACAGTATCTTCAAATACACCGACAGTAACATACACATGGACAAATACTTACACAGTTACTTTCACACACACACAGACATCTACATGGACAGCAACAAGAACCGCTACATTTACTTTTACTGCAACAACAAGTTTTACAGCAACAGATACATTTACAGGAACAGTAACCATAACATATACCCCAACATCTACACCAACTTTTTCACAGACAAATACTTTGACAAATACACAGACACCAACCCATACACGAACACAGACCCCAACGTTTACAAACACAATGTCACCAACAATCACACCCACATCACGTATATATCTATATACTATTTCTATTGCAGTTTATAATGAAGCAGGCGAAGTTGTAAAAAAGGTAGCAACATCACCATCAGATGGAACTTTAACAGATGTTTTATTATTACTTGATGGTAAAGATGTGAAAACAATTTTGAATGAAACTGATAAACTTGAAATATATTTACCTGGTGTTCAGACACCATATAACCAATCTATAAGGGGTAGTTTATTTGTATGGGATGTTAAAAATAATCAATCCCAATATGTTGATTCTGGAAAATATTATATAAAAATAGAACAGATAGATCCTTATGGACATGTTATTACAGTTGCAAAGGATATCACTGTTTTTGATTCAAGACAGTATGTAGAATTTAGAGTTTTTAACAATGCGGGAGAAATAGTAAGGTCAATAAAAAGTTATAAAATTACTAACACACAGCCAACTTTAAAAGATATCCCAGATGTTATAAGAGTATCTCCTGATAATGAATCTGTGATAATACAATATACTTCAAACTCTATGGATTATATAGAATGGGATTTTAAAAATGAAAACGGTGTTGTAGTATCTACCGGTATTTATGAGTTACAAGTGATTATTCATAGAACTGATGTGGCACCTATCATTGCCTCAAAAACAGTTGTGATTTTAAAGCCGGAAAAATCATTTACAGGTAATATTACTATTGTTCCAAATCCATTTGATAGAAAGGAATATAAAGATATAAATATTCAGATAAGATGGGATTTTGGTGTTAAACCATGGCAATTAAATCCTGATTATGCAATTACAGGAGAAGTAAAAATTAAAATTTATAATATAGCAGGAGAATTGATTTGGAAAAAAGAATCACAATTACAAACAGGATTTGTAGAATGGGATACAAAAACATTAAAAGGAAATCCTGCAACCAGGGGTATTTATTTATGTGTTATTGATGCAGTGAGTGAAACAGGTTGGTTTGAAAGAAAAATAGAAAAAATTGCAATAATAAGATAAAAAAAGCGCCCCTGTTTTTTTGTTCTTTTTGCCCCCGTTCCGCGGATTTATATAAATATAAATCCGCGGATTTTTTATATAATTTTAAAAAAGTTGATTGAAAAAAAATATTTATCTTGTATAATTTAATCATATTAAATTTAAGGAGGTAACAAATGAGAAAATCTGTTTTTTTAATACTTTTATGTTGTATTATTGTTTTTTTATTTTCCTGCACACAGCAAGGTGATAAAGGTCCAACTGGGCCTAATGGCGAAGATATTGCTATTTTACAATTTCAGACAGGACGATATCCATCGGATGCTTATGATGGTGTAACAGATGCATATCTGGAAAGTGGTTTTTATGCGGATACAAATTATGGTAGCTATGCATCTTTTTTCGTAGGACGATATGTTTTTGGTTTACACAATGGTAGGGAAAGATTTGTTTTAAAATTTGATTTAAGTGAATTGCAGAATCAATATATAAAAGTAAAAAAAGCTGAAATTATTTTATATTGTAATTCAGGCACTCCATCTTCTGTAACAATGACTGTTACTCCTTATGAAATAACTAAAGTATGGGAGGAAAGCGAAGTAACTTGGAATAGCAGTGAAACATCAGTTGCCTGGACGACTGCTGGCGGAGATTATGTGGCAACTCCTGCTGGAAGTACTATATATATTGATAAAGTGAATGAATATAAAATTTTTAATATAAATGCATCTATTGTCCAAAAATGGATAGATAATCCAGATAATAATTTTGGATTAATTTTTATTTCAGATACAGAAAACTTATCTGGAAATTGGTGGGTTGGTTTTGCATCAAAAGATAATACAAATATTAATTACAGGCCACGTTTAGTAATTTATTATACTTTAAAATAAGGAGGAAAAAATGAAAAAAAATTTTTTATTTATAATACTAATAATTACAGGTTTGATTTTATTATCATGTAAAGGAGACCCTGGACCTGCAGGTGCTGTTGGTGAAGATGGAAAACCATTATATGTTCAAATGTTTCAGAATCAGGTTTACCCTAATTCTTTGTATCAGGATGTTAGTGATAATTATATTATTGATTTTTATCCAAATAATAATTATGGAGAATGTGATAATTTCATTTTAATGTCTAGTTCCATTGCCAAATCAAGAATTACATTAAAATTTATTAACTTAGAAAATTTTATTCCTGCAAATGTAACAATAACAAATGCATATTTAGTTTTATATGGTGGAAATGCTATTACATATACAGTATCTTCAATTTGTGCATATAAATTAACCAAAGATTGGACAGAAGGAACAGGTACTTGTGTAACACCAACTACTACAAATTCTTCATGGACTAATTATTCTGGGTCATTTGCATGGACAATACCAGGTGGTGATTTTGATACAACACCTGTAAGTGATGCTGTAAAAATAAATACATTTCAAGCTTACTATTCTTTAAAGTTAAAAACAGAACTTATTAAAGAATGGATACAATCGCCTATTACAAATTATGGTGTTCTTATTAAAGCAGTGGATGAAACTAAAAATAGTGTTATGTATTTTGCATCAAGTGAAAATACAGCGGATTTAACTTGGCGGCCAAAGTTATTTATATATTATACAATTCCATAAATTATTAATTTTAATTGGAATTCTATTTAATAAAATATTTATAATTATTTCAAAATTCAGTTTTAGTAACTTACAGCTAACATTTTATACCAAATTTTATTTACACACCTTTCTTGAAAAAATTTTAAAATAAATCAATAAAAACTATTCTGCGAATATATACAAAATTTGTATTTTAAAAAAATATTGAAATTGAAGTGACCTAAATACTTTTTATATGTTGACTATGATTTTTTTAATGTTATAATTGAAAAAAATAATAGGAGATAATAGAATGCAAAAACAGAAAACGTTTTCTTTTATATTTTTTTTAATTCTTATTTTTTTAATTAGTTCATGTATCAAAGCTCCAAAGCAAAAAAATGTTTCTTTACGTGTTGCATTTTGGGGAGATATAAAAGAAATAGAAATAATCAAAAAAAGTGTATCAAGATTTGAAAAAGAAAATCCAAATATAGAAGTAAAACTGGAACGACTTCCAGCAGGAGACCCATACACTGAAAAAATATTAACAATGATTGCAGGTGGCAATCCAGTTGATGTAATGTTTGTAAATGCAGAAAGATTTTATAATTATGCAGCACGTGGAATTTTACTGCCACTTAATGATTTTATAAAAAAATATAATTTTCCAATTGATAAATTTTATAAGCGTATAATCCAAAAATTTTCAATAGGAGATATGCTTTATGTGCTGCCCAGAGATATTGCTCCTGTATGTGTTGTTTATTATAATAAAAATCTTTTTGATGATGCAGGGCTTAAATATCCTAAAAATGACTGGACTTGGGATGACCTTGTCAAATATGGCCAGGCAATTACAAAAAAATTACCTGATGGAAGTATGATTTTTGGTTTTGCTGATGATTGGGCAATATGGGATCCATTTATATTGTCAAAGGGTGGTAAATATGTTGATGATTTGAAAAATCCAAAAAAATGTTTGATGGATAGCAAAGAGGCAATAGAGGGACTACAGTTTAGGCAAGATTTGATTTATAAGTATAAAATTATGCCATCACCATCACAACTTACTGCCATGGGTGGTGTTGGCTCTGCAGATATGTTCATGCAGGGAAAAGTTGGTATGTTTTTTTCCGGTATTTGGAAAACACCGTTTTTCAGAGAAATAAAAAAGTTTGATTGGGATTGTGTTATTTTTCCAAAACCCAAAGATGGTAAAAATGGTTTTTTATGTAGTGGTGGTGGTTATGCAATATTAAAAACCACAAAATATCCCGAAGAGGCATGGAAACTTCTTACATTTTT
>JAOAIN010000120.1 GCA_026414685.1 Candidatus Goldiibacteriota bacterium | reverse complement strand
CGGTGTTTGTGTCACTGTCATTGTGTATGTATAAGTGGGAACTAATGTATTTGTGCTTGTTGCTGTCTGTGTGGGTGTCGCTGTGTATGTATTTGATGGGATAGATGTAGGTGTAGTAGTAGGTATTGGCGTTTGCGTCGCAAACACGTTTAAATTAATAAACAATAATATAAAACTAAATAAAAATATTTTTTTCATTTTTATTATTATTATTCACACCGCCATTTTTTTAATCGTTATGATATTAACAAAATGTTATAACATTGTCAAGTATTTTTTTTATTAAATCATCTATATTTACTAAATTTAATATTGTATAACATCTTTATAAAATCATAAAAACTATTTTAATAATTTTATAATTAACCTGTTTTATAATTAGAAAAGCCCCTTTTCGGGGCTTTTCGTGGGAAATAGCACAAAGATCCCATCACTGCCTTTCGGCAGATTTAAAATTATTATACTATAAAAACTATAAAATATCTATTCATTTAGACAAAAAAAAATTGATAAAGTTACGAAAAATTTATTATCTATCTTAAAAGCACAAACAAATAACTAAATTTCTAATACTATACCCAAACTAACTTAGAGCTATCTTATAACTATTTCTAAACTATTGCCGAACTATTTTTGAACTACTTTTAAACTATTTTCTAACGTTTTCCAACCCAACTTCTGGCATTTTGTATCTTATTTATCTCGTTTCCTATCGCTTTCATTTTCTAGATGTATTGTTGCATCTATATTGTGTTTGTACTTTAATGCATTTTCTATTTTATTTGCTGTATTATGCGCCTGTTCTATTGTTGTTTCATCAGGAAATTTTATATGAAATGTTGCTTCTTTATGTTCTCCATATTCATGAATATGTAGATGATGCATTTTTTGATCTGTCCCACATATATCTTTTATTGTATTTCTTATCTTTTCTTCTGTGCTTTTATCAATTTCCTTACCGAGAAGTATATTTGATGAATCCTTGATAATAGAATATGCGGTCTGCATGATTAAAATTGACACCATAAATCCAAGAACACCATCAATCCACCAAATTTTATTGCTAATAAATATACCGATAAGTATTAAAAGAGATGCAATTCCATCGCTTCTATGATGCCAGGCATCTGCAACTATTGCCTTTGATTCTGCTTTTTTCCCAAGAATAATTGCAAATTGAAATAAACCTTCTTTTAAAATAACGGAAATTACAAAAACAATTACTGAAAAAGTATTATATGAAATAATTTCATGTTCTTTTAACTTTTTCAATGATTCAACAATAAAATTAAAACCAACTACAAACAGCAAAACTCCAATAATAACAGCAATAATAAATTCCACTTTACCATGACCAAAGGGATGTTCTTTATCCGGCTTTTTTACAGATATTTTTGCACCAAATATTACAAGCAATGAAGTAAGAGAGTCAGAAAGTGTATGCCAGGCATCTGCAACAATTGCAACAGAACCAGTAATAATACCTGCCCAATATTTCAAAATAAATAAAATTGTATTTATTACTACTGATGTCCATCCCTCTATATAGGATAATTTTTGTTTTTCCATTTTCTTTATCCTTATTCTTTTATTTTTTTTTCAATTTCATCCATTAATTTGTACCAATTTTGAATACTATTTTCAAGAAAAAAATAATGAATAACATATGCTACTACAAGTACAAATAACAAAATAACCAAAAAAAACATCTCAAATCCAGGTTTAAACGCAGTAAAACAAATAGAAAGTAAAAGATATAATGCAAAAAATAAAGTAACAAGTAAATGTATCAGACGTTCGTGTTGCATATATTCTATTTTCTGCTGATGAATTCTTTTTAATTCCTTAAAATTAAAATTTTCTGATGTCAAATTCAATTTTTCTTTAACAAAATTTTCATGTTCTTTTATATATTTTTTTATATTCAAGTTTTAAACTCCATATTTTAGTCTAAAAATTAATTACATTATTTAACACATCCATAGTTTATAAAAAAATAAACCATAAAATGTTAATTGCAAATTATATAAAAATAGACACTTTGTTACCTAATAATAATATATAACATATCAGACAAACACACAAGTTTTATCCGAACAAATTACTTTACCTTAAAAAGATCAACCAAACATAAACTAATAAAAGGTATATATGTAATAATAATAAGTCCTACAAGTAATACAAGCAAAAAAGGTATTACCGCAATATAAAGGTTAATAACAGGTTTTCTAAATCTGTATGATGCAATAAAAAGATTGAGTCCCACAGGTGGCGTGAGATAACCAATACCAAGATTGGCAAGAAATATTATACCAAGATGTGTTGGATCTATACCAAAATTCAATGCAACAGGAGCAATTAATGGGACAACCACCATGATTGCCGAAAAAATATCCATAAGACATCCAACTATGAGTAAAAATATATTTAAAAGAATTAAAAAAACATATTTATTGCCTATATTTGCCTTTATCCAGTTAAACATCTTCATTGGAACTTGTTCATCAATCAAATAATTAGTAAGTCCAAGAGCAGCTCCAAGTATTATAAATATACCACCAGTTAATACAATTGAAGCTCTTATAACACGCGGAACATCTTTTTTTATATGTAAATCTCTGTATATAAAAACTTCCACCACAAAAGCATAGGTGGCAGTGATAATCGCTGCTTCTGCTGCTGTAAATTTACCGCTGTAAATTCCCCATAATACAATAAATGGAAGCGGTATTTCCCAAGCTGCTTCTTTTACTGACTTTATTATTTCTTTTAAAGAAAATTTTCTTTTATCTTCAACAGTTGGAGCATATTTCATTGAAAGAATGGAAATCATAATGGTAAGTAATATACCAGGTAAAATTCCAGCTATAAAAAGTTTTGCAATACTTACCTTTGCAATCAGGCCATAAAGGATTATTGCAATAGATGGTGGAAAAAGAACACCCATTGTTCCTGCAGATGTCACTATACCAAGCGATGATTTTTCATTATATCTTTGATTTAATAACATTGGAAATAAAAGTCCACCGAGCGCAATTATTGTTACACCTGTTGCACCAGTAAAAGCAGTAAAAAAAGTAGAAGCAACTATTGCCACTATAGCAACACCACCGCGTAACCAACCGATGAATGAATTTACAAGGTTTATCATACGCCTTGGAGTTCCAGCTTCTGCCATTATGTATCCTGCAAATGTAAACAATGGTATAGTGATTAAAACCGGCGATGTTCCTATCCTTGCTGTTTCTATAATAACAGCAGATATATCAATGCCTGCTAACATAAAAAAAATAAATGCAAGTCCCCCTAAAATAATAAAAAGCGGAACTCCTAAAAAAGCAGCAATAAGTCCAATAATAACTATTATTGTAATAAACACTTCTATTGTCCTTTCCTGAAATCTACTATTGATTCAATAAATTTTTGTAAAAAAGTGAGTGTGATGAATAAAAAAGAAAGTGGTAATACAAGTTCAAGAATCCATACGGGTATAAAAGTTATTTTATTAGAACTACCAAACTCATTTATAATAAAAATAACAGCGGCTACCAGAAATAATATACTTATTGCAAAAGAAATTGCAAAAACAATCAGAGAAACAAATTTTTTATTCAACTTTTTAAAAAACTGAGAAGCAACATCAATATTTATATGTCTATTTTTATATGTTGCAAGGGATGCTCCAAGGAAACCAATCCACAGGACAAGATAACGAATAATAGAATCGGCACTTTCTATGCCACCACGAAAAAATAAACGTAAAAAAACCTGCAAAAATGCAATTATTAAAAGTAAAAAAAATAGAATAACAACAAAAAACCGCTGAAATTTATATAACCTGTAATTCAACCTTCTTAAAAAATTCATTTATAAAATTATTTTCCCTTCTTTTGCTTATTCCTGATTTCAGATAAATATTTATTCACTTCGTCAAGTATTTCTTTCGTATAAAACTTTCCTATTAAATCATTTGCTGTTTTATTACTTATTTCCTCAAATGTTTTTAAGTCGGATTCGTTATTTATGTTTGTAAAAATAACTCCACTCTTCTTCAATGCATCTAATGCTTCTTTGTTTTCCTTTCTGGATAGTTTTGTAAGTTTATCAAATGATTTTTTAGACTCTTCAAGAATAACAGGTTTAAATTTATCCGGAATTTTATTCCATATATTTTTTTTGATAAGAACTCCACCAGGCACATATGCTATTTTCATATCAAGCATGTATTTAAC
>JAOAIN010000055.1 GCA_026414685.1 Candidatus Goldiibacteriota bacterium | reverse complement strand
AATAAAAAAGTTTGATTGGGATTGTGTTATTTTTCCAAAACCCAAAGATGGTAAAAATGGTTTTTTATGTAGTGGTGGTGGTTATGCAATATTAAAAACCACAAAATATCCCGAAGAGGCATGGAAACTTCTTACATTTTTATCAGGAGAGGAAGGTCAAAAAGATTTAGCAAGAACAGGTTTGGCACAGCCAGCAATCATAGAAATTGCAAAATCAAAAGAATTTTTAGATGGTAAACCCCCAAAATCAAAAGATTTTTTATTAACCGCAGCAGAGATAGGGGATTTCATGCCTGATAGTTTAAAATGGGAAGAAGCTTTAAGTTCCTACTGGTATCCTGCACTTGATAAAATCTGGTCGGGAGAAAAAAGACCCGAGCAGGTAGTCCCAGTTGCTGTAAAACAGATAAATAAATTACTAGCAGAAGAAAAAAAATATTAAAATTTTTTTATTCTAAATTATATTTTTAATATAATGTTTTATTAATACATAATAAAGGAGAAAATTACATGAAAAAACTTTTAAAAATTATATTAGTTTTTTTAATATTGATTTTTAATTGCTCTAAAAGTCCAGAAAATCCAACAATACCAGTTCAACCTCAACCAACAACTACACCCTTTATTAAGTTTGAGAAAACATTTGGTGGATTATATAATGATTATGGTTATTATGCAAAACAAACATTAGATGGCGGGTATATTATAACTGGAAAAAGTTCTACTTTATTATCTAATGGTAATATTAATGATGATGTTTGTTTAATAAAAACTGATAGTTTGGGGAATAGTATATGGAGTAAAACATTTGGAGGGGATAACACCGATATTGGATATTCAGTTCAGCAAACAACAGATAATGGATATATTATAGTTGGGGAAACTTATTCTTTGGGAAACGGAAGCGGAGATGTTTATTTAATTAAAACAAATAGTTTAGGCGACAGTCAATGGAGTTATACTTTTGGTGGTTTAAATTCTGATGGAGGTAATGCTGTAAAGCAAACAACAGATGGTGGATATATAATTGCAGGAGTAACTTATTCTGGATATGGGGGTGCAGATATATATTTAATTAAAACAAATAATTTGGGAAATAATATCTGGTCAAAAATATTTGGAAGTTCTTATAATAATGAGTTTGGATATGATGTTATACAAATTGCAAATGGTGATTATATTATAGTTGGAGAAACATGTTTTACAGATACAGGTAATTGTAATATAACTTTGATTAAAATAGATGGTGATGGCAATACTATTTGGAATAATAATTATGGCGGCAATGATAATTATTTGGGACGATCAATAATTGAAACTAACGATGGTTATTATGTGATTGCTGGGGGTATTTCTTCTTCACAAACAAGTAATCTAGATGTATTTCTTATGAAAGTTGATAGTTCTGGCAATAGTATTTGGAGCAAAAATTATGGTGGTGCATATTATGATTTTGGTCATTCAGTTAAACAAACACAAGATGGCGGATTTATAATTGTGGGGCTCACAGAGACCACTGGGGTTGGGGATTTAAATATTTGTCTCATAAAAACTGATAGCAATGGAAATTTAATTTGGAACAATACGTTTGGTGGAAACAATAATGATTATGGTTATTCAGTAGAGACGACTACAGATGGTGGTTACATTATTGCAGGAACAACATATTCTTTTGGAGTTGCTGGAGACATATATTTAATAAAGACAGATAGTGCTGGAAAAACACATTGATTATTTAATTAGTAATTATTAAAATAAATTTAATAAATGAAAAATTTTTTATTAATAAACATAAATAGGAAATTTAAGACCTGATAGTTTGAAATGGGAAGAAGCTTTAAGTTCTTACTGGTTTCCCGCACTTGATAAAATCTGGTCTGGAGAAAAAAGACCCGAGCAGGTAGTTCCAGCTGCTGTAAAACAGATAAATAAATTTTAAACCATAGAAAATATTTCTTAAATTTGGTAGATGTGTTAGATTTAGCAAATATGATAGATATATACACTAACTTTAAATCTTTTCTAATGACTTATTTTTAATTATCTGCTATAATATTATTAAAATTATTTTCCGGGGTGTATATTATGAGCGAGTATCTTGCAGTTATAGCAGTTGCAGAAGCAGTTTTTATTTTTATTCTTATTATTTTACTTTTATTCAAATGTCAGTCAATCTTTAGGGAAAAAAGTGAAAAGAAAGAATGGAATTTTGAACCTAAAAAAAGTAGTAGAATTCAGATTACAAATATTGCATTGGAAGATGTGAATAAATGGGACAATCCACAGATCAAATTATGGCTTGCAAATCCTATAGGCATTGGAAGACGTGTAGAAGATAAACAATTACCATTAGAAGGCAAGGTGATTGAGCCACCTGAAAATGGCTCGGTAAAAATTTATGTTTTATTATCGGAAAATGATATCTGGTATCAAGGCCAATATCCATTAAACAGTAAAGGAGAATGGCGGGGTTGGTTATATTTAACTGTTGGAGAAGGGCAAGAATTTAAAAAAGTAATACGAATAGAACTATATGATGGCATATCAGAAAGTTCTAATCTATTAGAAACAAAGGATGTGGTTATAGAATAAAATTGTTCGCTATTAATGTTCGTTGAAAATGTTCGCTGTTACTGTGCGATAAGGATGTAGATAAAAAAAATATGGAGGGGTAAAGTGAGAAAAGCATGGAATTTTGAAGAATTGGAAATATGGCATATTTCCAAAAATTTAGCAAATGAAATTTATAACATGATAGAGAAGAGCCCTATTAAAAAAGATTTTTCTTTTAAAGACCAATTAAAAAGAGCAGCATTGTCTCCTATGACAAATATTACAGAGGGTTTTATGCGCGGTAGTAATAAGGAATTTATACAATTTTTATTTATTGCAAGAGGGTCCATAGGAGAAATAAAAAGTTTTTTATATTTTGCAATAGAAAGAAAATACATAAATACTGAACAATTTAATAAAAATGAAAAAATAATCAAAGAATTATTAAATAAAATTGATGCATTAATTGTATATTTAAAAGGCACAGATTATAAAGGAATTAAATTTAAATAAAGGAAATATATTTTTTTGTTTTAATCATTTTAGCGAACATGAGTTGCGAACATTATTAACGAACATCTTCAACGAACATCTCTTTGAGAATAAACACACCCACAGTAATTTTGTCTATATAAATTATATTTTTTTGATAATTCTATTGATTTTTTAAATCCATCCTTTTTCTTGAAATTTGATTCATAATATTTTATGCCTAATTTATCAGCAATTTCTCTTCCAAGATTGTTTATCAATTCAGCATTTTTATGTGGTGATATGGTTAAAGTTGTTGCAAAAATCTCTATACCTAGTTCCTTTGCTTTTTCTGCTGTTTTTTTAAGACGCAGTTTGAAACATTCGGCACATCTTAGGCCACCTTCTTTTTCACTGGCGTATTTATCACATCTTTTTTTCCATTCTTCTAAATCATAAGGAACATCAGTGATATTTTCAATGTTCATTTCTTTTACAAGTTTTATCATATCTAAAAAACGTTTTTTGTATTCATCTTCCGGATGGATATTAGGATTATAAAAATAGGTGATAACATGAAAACCTTCTTCCTGCAATACATTTATGGAATGTGTTGCATCTGGTGCACAGCAAACATTTAACAATATTTTTTTCATTTAAATTACTCCTAAATAATTATTTATTTACAAAACTTGACTTTTGAATTTTTTCTGCTATAAATATTAATAGAAGAGCCCTTTAGGAATATCGGGCTATGGGAGAGACGGCAAGGATTAAATAAATGTGATCCAATGTGAGGGTCTCTCCCATTAATTTTTTTATCTTTAAAATCAATTCATCCCTTAAAAAATCAAAAAATAAATTGATTTTTTTTAAATCATATATATAATAACATAAAAATGAAAAAGGTGAATAAATAAAAATGGAAAAAATTGATAATAATTCAGTTGGAATAGTAACACCAAATTTTTTTACATTTGCAGAGCCGCCTAATGAAATGATTTTAGATAGTGGACAGAAATTAGGTCCTATCACTTTATGTTATGAGACATATGGTCAGTTAAATAAAAAAAAGAATAATGCAATATTAATTTTACATGCGCTTTCTGGCAGTGCGCATGTAGCAGGATATCATTCACCTGATGATGAAAATCCTGGTTGGTGGGATGTGATGGTGGGGCCAGGCAAAGCGATAGATACAAATAAATATTTTGTGATTTGTTCTAATATTATAGGTAGCTGCTATGGTTCAACAGGACCATCATCAATTAATCCTAAGACAGGAAAACCCTATGGGCTTGATTTCCCTGTTATTACAATTCATGATATGGTGCGGGCTCAAAAAAAATTAATAGATCATCTTGGCATATCAAAACTTGTAACTGTTATTGGGGGTTCAATGGGCGGTATGCAGGCTCTTGATTGGTGTTTGCAATTTCCTGATGTGCCTGAGTCAGCTATAATAATCGCATCATGTGCTGAGCAATCTGCTCAGGAGATTGCCTTTGATGCGGTTGGTAGAAATACAATAATTAATGACCCTGATTGGGAAAATGGTAATTATTATAATAAAAACAAAAAATTAACAGGTCTTGCTATTGCTAGGATGATTGCACATATTACATATTTGAGTGAAGAAGGTATGGATAAAAAATTCGGTAGAAAATTGCAATATTCAAAATCATACAGCTATAAGATAGTTAATACAGAAAAAGATCCCAATCGTGATGATTTTGAAAATAAATTTGAGAGAGAATTTACAGTTGAGAGTTATCTTGCCCATCAGGGGAAAAAGTTTGTGGATAGATTTGATGCTAATTCGTATTTATACATTACAAAGGCAATGGATTATTTTGATGTAGCTGAAAAATATGGTGGTGGTTCGCTGGTTAAAGCATTGAAAAAGGTAGAAGCAGAAATACTTTTAATTTCCTTCACATCTGATTGGCTTTATTCAACAGCTCAGGCAAAAGAAATCATAGAAGCATTGAGAATAAATAATAAAGATGTTTCTTATCTAGAAATAAAATCGCAATACGGACATGATGCCTTTTTACTTGAAAAAAGAAGTTTAACTGAAAATAAAATTTTAAGTCAAGCAATAAAAAATTTTCTTTCTCATGCTAAAATTGAGTGATAGATAGGAGTTTTATGTACAGGGATATTTATTTAAAAAATGTGTATGAACAGATAATAGACATTATTGAAGAAAATTCACGTGTTTTAGACCTTGGATGTGGAGATGGAGAATTATTGCATTTATTATGGGAAAGAAAAAAGGTTTACGGCCTCGGTATTGATATTAGTATAGATGAAGTATTAAAATGTATAAAAAAAGGTGTTTCTGTTATACAGGAAGATATAGATGAAGGACTTGAAAAAATAAAAGATGATTCTTATGATTATGTAATTTTGTCAGAAACATTACAAGCGGTAAAAAGACCTGATTACGTATTAAAACAAATTGTCAGAATAGGCAAAAAGGCAATTGTGACATTTCCTAATTTTGCATCATGGAATTTAAGATTTAAATTTTTTTTTACGGGTAAGATGCCAAAAAGCGCAGCATTGCCTTTTGATTGGTATAATACTCCTAATATACATTTACTTACCATAAAGGATTTTAAAGAGTTTTGCAAAAAAAATTCAATTCAGATTATTAAGGAAATTTATTTTTCTGGCAATGGGAAAAAAATTAATATTTTTTTTAACACTGAAAATTTATTTGCTGATGAAGGTATGTTTATTATCAAAAGGATAAATGAACAATCTGGTAGAACCACAGAACAAAATGTAAATACTTGATTTTTTTAAGGAGTAAAAATGAAAGGTATAATTTTAGCAGGTGGTTTGGGAACACGACTTTATCCACTAACAAGGATAACTAACAAACATCTATTACCGGTATATGATAAGCCAATGATTTTTTATCCAATAGAGATGCTGGTTAAAGCAGGTATAAAGGATATAATGATAGTTACAGGTGGAAATAATTCAGGTGATTTTTTACGGTTACTTGGAAATGGAAAAGAATTTGGTTTAAAACATATACATTATAGTTATCAAGAAGGAGAAGGTGGCATAGCAGATGCTTTAAAATTATGCGAAGATTTTGTTGGTAATGATAAAATGGTTGTTGCCCTTGGAGATAATATTATAGAAAAAAATATCATACAAGTAGTGAAAGATTTTAAAAAACAAAAACGTGGTGCTAGAATTTTATTAAAAGAGGTCGCAAATCCAAGCGAATATGGAGTGGCAGAGATTGTAAATGGAAAAATAAAAAAAATAGTAGAAAAACCAAAAAAACCTAAATCCAATTATGCAGTGTTAGGTATTTATTTTTATCCAAGTGATGTTTTTAGTATTATAAAAAAACTTAAACCATCAAAGCGTGGTGAATTAGAAATAACAGATGTAAATAATGTATATTTAAAAAAAGGGCTGCTTAAATATAGTTTTTTAGATGGCTGGTGGCACGATTGTGGAGAATCAAAAGATGCTCTGCTGGATGCTAATAATTTTGTAAGGCAGTATGGAGCGAACAAAGTATAATAAAAATGTTCGCCAAGGATGTTCGTAACCAATGTTCGCTAAATATGTTCGTTGAAAATGTTTTTACATAATTAGCGAACATTTGTAAAGAACATTTGTTACGAACATTTTTAAAGAACAAATAAGGAACCGGAGGTAACCCATGATATATGGAGTAAAGATAAAAAAATTAACCGTTCATTGCGATGAGCGGGGTCGGCTTGCTGAAATAATCAGAAAGGATGATGATATTTTTGAAAAATTTGGTCAGGTTTATATGACCACTGTTTATCCAGGTGTTGTAAAGGGGTGGCATTATCATAAAAAGCAAACAGACAATTTTTGCTGTGTTAAGGGAATGATCAAACTGGTCCTTTATGATGCACGAGAAAAATCAAAAACTTACGGTGAGATAAATGAATTTTTTATTGGCGAGCATAATCCGATGGTAGTTCATATTCCAAAACTTGTATATCATGGATTTAAGGGTATATCAGAAACAGAATCAATAGTCATAAATACCATAACAGAAGTATATAACAGAAAAAATCCGGATGAATACAGATTGCCGGCTCATACAAAAGAAATTCCATATGACTGGAGCAGAAAGGACAGATAAATGAAAATTTTAATAACAGGTGGAGCTGGATTTATTGGCATTAATTTTGTTCATTATATTTTATCCAATTATATTAATGATTCAGTAATAGTTCTTGATATTTTAAATTATTCATCCAATCCAGAGGAAATACAACAGTTAAAAAAATATAGAAATTTTGAATTTATAAAAGGTGATATCAGGAATTATAATTTAATAGATAAAGTGATAAAAAAAGTAAATGTTATTATTAATTTTGCAGCAGAATCACATGTTGACAGGTCAATAATGAATCCTTCGGCATTTTTTGATACAAATGTCAATGGAACAGTAAATCTTTTATCAGTTGCATTGAAAAATAAGATTGACAGATTTATCCAGATCTCAACAGATGAAGTTTACGGTAGTATTATTAAAGGACGTTCAAAAGAAAAAGATATTTTAAATCCAACAAGCCCTTATTCTTCATCAAAAGCAGCGGCTGACCTAATCGCACTCTCTTATTACAAGACATATGGGCTACCAGTTATTATAACGCGAAGTTCTAATAATTTTGGGCCATACCAGCATCCTGAAAAGTTCATACCGCTTTTTATAACAAATGCACTATATAATCAAAAATTGCCACTATACGGCGATGGCAAAAATATAAGAAATTGGATTTATGTTGAAGATAACTGTCGCGGTATTGACCTTGTATTGCGTAAGGGTAAAATAGGCGAGATCTATAACATAGGTGGCGATGTGGAAGTGAAGAATATAGATATAGTTAAATATATTTTAAATATGCTTGGTAAAAACGAAGATTTAATTCAATATGTTGATGATAGACCCGCACATGACAGGAGATATGCACTTGATTCTGGAAAAATAAAAAAACTCGGATGGAAATGTAGATACAATTTTAAAGAAGCTTTGAAGAAAACAATTGACTGGTATATTGAAAATAAAACATGGTGGCAAAAAAGAAAAAATAATTCATTTAAAAAATATTACAATAACTGGTATAAAAAACAAAGGGGGTTAAAATGAAAATTTTAATTTTCGGTGGAACAGGACTTTTAGGCAGCGATATAACAAAAGTTTTAAAACAGGAAAATGATGTGATACCCTTTGGAAGTACCGATGTTGATATTTCCAAACTTGAGGCAGTCGTGCATTCTGTTAATTTTCATAAGCCGGACATTGTGATTAACTGTGCTGCTATTTCTGATGTTGATAAATGTGAGCAAAATAAAGAACTTGCATATAGGGTAAATGCCATAGGTGCTAAAAATGTAGCAATTGCATGCAATAGAACAAAATCAAGATTGATTCATATAAGCACAGATTATGTTTTTGGTGGAAACAAAGATACACCCTATACTGAATTTGATATACCATCCCCTGTGAATATTTATGGTGAAACGAAACTGGCGGGCGAAGAATTTATAAAGACAATTTCCACAAATTTTTTAATAATTAGAACCGCATGGCTTTTTGGAGAACGTAGAAATCATTTTGTTGATTACGTGATTAAATCATTGCATCAGGGTAATGAAATAATTGCAGTGAAAGATATGACATCATCGCCAACTTTTTCTCTTGATGTTGCTGAAATGCTAAAAGAACTGATTCATACAGATGAGGTTGGTATTTTTCATATGTGTAATAAAGGATATTGTTCCAGAGTGGAACTTGTTGAAGAGATAGAAAAAATACTTAGAAAGCACACAAATGTAACGGTTGTTAACCAGAGTCAATGGAAACGCCCTGCAAAAAGACCAGTGTTTTCCGCTCTTCGTAATTATCATCTTGAACTAATAAATAAAGATAATATGCCTGGGTGGCGAGATGCTTTAAAAAGATATATAAAATACAAATACAAGGGTTAATGAATTTAAGATTTATTATTTTTGATTTATGTTAATAAGGAGGTAAAATTGAAAATATTAATAACCGGTGGCGCTGGATTCATAGGCGCTAATGTTTCAAAAAGATTTCTTGATAAAAAACATGATGTGGTAATTTTTGATAATTTATCCAGACGTGGAACAGAATGGAATTTAAAATGGCTTAAACAGAATAAGAATATGAAATTCATAAAAGGCGATATCAGAAGATATAATGAAATACTTGATGTTTTTAAAAAAAATAGAGATTTTGATGTTGTTTTCCATTTTGCAGCTCAGGTTGCGGTCACCACATCTGTCATAAATCCCAGAGAGGATTTTGAGATAAATGCTCTGGGCACATTTAATCTACTTGAAGCTATAAGAGAAACAAAATCAGATCCTGTTATTTTGTATTCTTCTACAAATAAAGTTTACGGTGGTATGTCTGATATTAAAATTATAAAGAAAAAAAATAGATATGTTTATAAAGATTATCCGGATGGTATATCAGAAAAAAGAATACTTGATTTCCACTCTCCATATGGATGTTCTAAGGGAACAGCGGATCAGTATATGATTGATTATGCTCGTATTTATGGACTTAAAACAGTTGTTTTCAGGCAGTCCTGTATTTATGGTTACAGACAGTTTGGCATAGAGGACCAGGGCTGGGTTGCATGGTTTACAATTGCTGCCATGCTTGATAAACAGATAACAATATACGGAGATGGTATGCAGGTGAGAGATGTGTTATTTATAGATGATCTTATTGATGCATACGAACTTGCAATAAAAAATATTTCAAAGATTAAGGGACAAGCATTCAATATAGGTGGTGGACCAAAAAATACACTTTCTTTACTTGAATTGATTTCTTTCCTTGAGAAATTTTTTAATAAAAAAATACCACTTAAATTTTCTGACTGGCGTCCTGGAGATCAACCGGTGTTTATATGCAATATAGAAAAAGCGCGTAAATTGCTAAAATGGCAGCCAAAAATTTCGCCTCAAGAAGGTGTCAGGATGCTATATAATTGGGTAAAAAATAATAAAGAATTATTTATAGATTTATAAAAATGAAAATCCTATTTGTCTCTCATAGTTCAGTTTTAAAATTTCATCAGCAGAAACTTTTAATACTTGCTAAAAAATATCATCATGATGTAACTCTTACTACACCGCCATACTGGATGGAGGGTGGTGTTAAAATTCCTGCTTATACAGGAAATAAAGAGATAAATTACATAATAGGTAAAACTATTATATTTGAAAAAAGATTTTTTCATTTTTATTTAAATCCAGATGAAATAGTTAAAAAAGTAATGCCTGATATAATACATATAGAGGAAGAACCATTTACCCCTGTTTGCTGGCAATTTGTTCATGTTGCTAAAAAAAGAAATATAAAAACCGTTTTTTTTACCTGGGAGAATATAGATAAAAGGCATAATTTTATTTATTCACAATGTGAAAAATATAATATCAAAAATTGCGATGCTGCTATTACAGGTAATTTTGAAGCAAAGATGTTACTTGCTAAAAAGGGTTTTATAAAAATTATTGATGTAATACCTCAGTATGGAGTGAATTTATCCGATTTCAAAGAAAAAATAATTGAAGACAAAACAGAGTATAATCTAACCTATATAGGACGACTAACAAAAGAAAAAGGCATAGAAATTTTACTGGATGCAATTTATAATCTACAAAATATAAAATTACATATTGTGGGCACTGGTGCATTATTATCAAAGATAAAAGCCAAAGTCAAAAGATTGGATTTGCAGGATAGAGTGTTTTTTTATCATTATTTGGAAAGAGAAAAAATACCAGAATTTTTAAATAAAATGGATATTTTAATCCTTCCTTCCATCACCACAAAAAACTGGAAGGAACAATTTGGCCGCGTAATAATAGAAGCATTTGCTGCAAAGGTTGCTGTTGTTGGTTCAGATTCAGGAGCTATTCCTGAGGTCATAGGAGATGCCGGCATCATATTTAAAGAAGGTAATTCTAAAGAACTTAGCAATAAATTAAAAGATTTAATGGAAGATGGGGAATTATTTAAAAGATGTATAAACAGGGGATATGAAAGAGTGAAAAATAATTATACAAATGAAGTAATAGCAGAAAAGATAGATAAATTTTATAGAAAAATTTTATGATTTATTCATGAATCTCATAAATGGTTTGTTAAGTTTGTTTTATCCAACACAGTGTGGAAACTGTAAAAGGTATATAAAGGATTTTAAGTATTTATACGTATGTCCAGAGTGCTTTGAATTAATAAAAAAAATAAAAAAGCCTGTATGTGAAATATGTTCAAAACCCCTGGATTCGGTTTATACTTATATGTGTCTTGAATGTGTGCAGTATGAAAAAAAGTTTAAATATGTAAAACAAGCTGGAATTTATGATGGCGCTTTGAAAGAATTAATACATCTTCTTAAATTTTATGGCAAAAAAAGGGTTGCAGAAGTTCTTTTTAAGTTCATAATTGAAAATATTGAATTTGAATATATTAACTGGTCAGATTTAATAGTTCCTGTGCCACTTAGTAAAAAAGTTTTAAAAGAACGCGGTTTTAATCAAACAGAAATTATAGGCAGAAAAATAGCGAATTATGTAAAAAAACCATTTTTAAATGTAATAAAAAAGATCAAAGAAACACAACCACAAAATAAACTTTCCCGAGAAGAAAGAATGAAAAATTTGCATGGAGCTTTTAATACGAATGTTTCTTTCAAGAATAAAAAAGTTTTAATAATAGATGATGTTTATACAACCGGTGCAACGATGAATGAAATGGCAGAGGTTTTACTTAAAAACGGTGCACTTGAGGTGAGAGGACTTACTGTTGCAAGGTCGGTGTAAATATGTTCATTAATAATGTTCGTAACTAATGTTTTCTATTAATGTTCATTAAAGATGTAAGAATTTTTAACATTTTCTACGAACATTTTTAACGAACATGTTTAGCGAACATGTTTAATGAACATCGGTAGAGATATATTTAATATTAGAGGTGAAGATGAAACCGCAGGCAATTGTTTTACTTTCTGGTGGACAGGACAGCACTACAAGTTTATTCTGGGCAAAAACAAAATTTAAAAAAATTATTGCAATTTCCTTTGATTATGGCCAGAGGCACAGTATTGAACTAAGCAGTGCTAAAAAAATTGCAAAATTAGCAGGGGTTATGCATAGAATTTTTAAAATAAACGAATATGAACAGATAAAAAGCACATCCCTGATTGATAAAAATATATCTTTATATAAAAAAGACAAAATAAATAAAAATTTGCCATCTACTTTTGTTCCAGGCAGGAATATTTTATTTTTGACTATTGCAGCTTCCTATGCCTATACTTGGGGGATAAGAGATATAGTCATAGGTGTTTCTCAGGTTGATTATTCTGGATATCCTGATTGCAGAAAAGAATTTATAAAAGCAATGGAAAGGGCACTTTCTTATGGTATGGAATTCAAATTCAAAATACATACCCCTTTAATAAATAAAAGTAAAAAAGAGATTGTTTTACTGACAAAAAAACTTGGAATTCTTAATTTTATGAAATGGACACATACCTGTTATAAAGGTATAAGTCCAGGGTGTGGTAAGTGCGCTGCTTGTATATTGCGTGCCAAAGGATTTAAAAAAGCAGGGATAAAGGACCCGAAGTTTATGTAAGATGTAAGATGTAAAATGTAAAACAACAAATGATAATTTGAAATTAAAGAAGAAAACTTATATCTATATGAAATTGCATATGTATATTATTTTAGATATTTTTAAAATGGATGTATGAAAAAAAATAAAAAACCCAAAGGGTTTGAATAAATAAAAGGGATTTTATGGAAAACATTTTTAACTTATTATCAATTGCAATACTTATTATTATACTGATTTATATCTTTATTTTGTTTTATAACAAACAAAATTACAAATATTTTCTTCCTTTATACTCCGTCCTTATAATTACACTATGCATTGACTTCTTCGTAGGACAAACCAATAAGAACGGTATTATTATGTTTTTATTACTTATATTTTTTATTTTTACAATTTTTATTTTTTTGAAACATAAATACCCGTTAGATGACTTAAATTATGAAAAGAAAATCAATATTTTGGTAGTATTATTTTTTATTTACTATATGTTGCTTATTTTTAGAACAGCGTGGATAAGTGATGATGCATATATTACATTTCGTGTTGCGGATAATTTTATAAATGGATATGGACTGCGGTGGAATACAGAAGAGCGTGTGCAGGTATTTACAAATACATTATTCCTTTTTGTTTTTATACCTTTTTATTTTATTTTTCGTGATGCGTATTTTGTCGGGTTGCTTTTAAATTTTATTTTTTCAATATCAACGATTATATTATTAAAAAAATTATCAGATTCAAAAGAAAAATTTTTACTAATACTTTCAGGCTTATGTTTCTCAAAAGCATATATTGATTTTTCTACATCAGGACTTGAAAACCCACTCACTTTTTTCCTAATAGTGTTATTTTTATATGTTAGTATAAAAATAACAGATCTAAATAAAAAATGGTTTTATTTATCCTTAATATTTTCTGGGTTATTTTTAAACAGACCTGATGCAGTTCTGATAGTGATTCCAGCCATTCTTTTTATGCTTTATAAAGAAAAACCACCATATAAATTTATTTTTTATGGATTGATTCCTTTATTTTTATGGGAAGTATTTTCTTTTATTTATTATGGTTTCCCCTTGCCAAATACCTTTTATGCAAAGTTATTAACAGGCATTGATAAATTATCATT
>JAOAIN010000098.1 GCA_026414685.1 Candidatus Goldiibacteriota bacterium | reverse complement strand
TTCTGCTGCTTTTAATTTTGCTATTTCTTTTAATAATTCTGATTGTATCATATCATAATCAATATCTTTCTTTGACTTTGATTTTAAAAGTTTTTCTTTCTCTTCTTTTCTCCTCTTTATTGTTTCAATATCAATTTCTTCCGGTCTCTCTGCTGTTTCAACCAGTAAAATAACCTTATCACGTGTAACTTCTATATATCCACCTGAAACAGCAAGCATCTCAATATTACCATCCTCTTTTTTAAAACTCACCACTCCTGGTTTTAAAACAGTAACAAATGGTGTGTGTTCTGGTAATACTCCAAACTCTCCTTCAATCCCAGGAGCAACAAGGGATAATATTTTTCCTTCAAAAATCTTTTTTTCTGGTGTTTCAATGTTTATATTTAAAAATTTTACCATTTTTTATTCCTTCCGTAAATTTACTTCATGAGTTGTTTTGCTCTCTCTATTACTTCTTCTATATTACCCGCCATATAAAATGCCTGTTCTGGCAAATCATCAAGTTCACCTTCCACTATTCTTTTAAAACCTTGTACTGTTTCTTTTACAGGTACATATTTTCCTTCCCTACCTGTAAACTGAGATGCAACAAAAAATGGCTGGGATAAAAATTTCTGTATTCTTCTTGCCCTTGCAACTATCAGTTTATCTTCTTCTGATAATTCGTCAATTCCAAGTATTGCAATTATATCCTGTAAATCCTTATATCTTTGTAAAATTCCTTGAACTTTTCTTGCAACATAATAATGCTCTTCTCCAACAATATCAGGGTCAAGTATTCTTGATGTTGAATCAAGTGGATCAACAGCAGGATAAATTGCAATATCAGTTAAAGCACGAGATAAAACTGTTGTTGCATCAAGATGTCCAAATGCAGTTGCAGGAGCAGGGTCTGTTAAATCATCAGCAGGAACATATATTGCCTGAACAGATGTGATTGAACCCTTTTTGGTTGATGTAATTCTTTCTTGTAATTCTGCCATTTCTGTTGCAAGATTTGGTTGATATCCAACAGCAGAAGGCATTCTACCTAAAAGTGCTGATACTTCAGAACCTGCCTGAGTGAAGCGGAATATGTTATCAATAAATAAAAGTACATCTTTACCTTCAACATCTCTAAAATATTCTGCTTGTGTTAAAGCAGTCAAACCAACCCTTAAACGTGCTCCTGGTGGTTCATTCATCTGTCCGTAAACAAGAGCGGTCTTATCTATTACTCCTGATTCCTGCATTTCAAGCCATAAGCCCGTGCCTTCCCTTGTTCTTTCACCAACACCGCCAAAAACTGAATATCCACCATGTTCTTGTGCTATATTTCTTATGAGTTCCATAACTATAACTGTTTTACCAACACCTGCGCCACCGAATAACCCAACTTTACCACCTTTTGGATAAGGACATAATAAATCAATGACCTTTATACCTGTTTCAAACATTTCTGTTTTTGTTGATTGTTCTTCAAATGATGGCGGCTTTTTTCTTATAACACTGTATTTATCCGTCTTAATATCACCCTTATAGTCAACTGGCTTACCAAGAACATTAATAACTCTACCAAGAACAGCCGGTCCAACAGGAACCTTTATGGGTTCCCCAGTATCAACTACTTTCATTCCCCTGTAAATTCCATCAGTTGATCCAAGTGCAACGCATCTACATGTATTATCGCCAATATGCATTGCAACCTCTACTGTCAAATCTATTTTATGTTTTTTACCTGATAATTCATATTCACCTGAAATTAAAAGCGCATTATAAATTGCAGGTAAATAACCATCGGTAAATTCCACATCTACCATAGGTCCTATAACCTGTACTACTTTTCCTTCTGTCATATTAAATCCTCCTTAATAAATAATAATCTTCAGATTTACATATTTTATGTTTTTTCAAACATCAGCCAGCAACCTGGAAAATTTTCCATTCTTCAATTTTCATTCATGTCATTCCTGTGCAAGCAGTAATCCATATTATTTCAACTTCTAATAATTGCTTTTTATTTGGCATCTGGCATTTGGCATTTGCCATTGTAGTTCTTCATCCTTTTATTGCCTCAGCGCCACCTACAATTTCCAAAATTTCTTTTGTAATTGAGGCCTGTCTGACCTTATTTGCTATAAGTGTTAGTCCTCTTATCATCTCACCTGCATTGTTTGTAGCCGTTTCCATTGCAACCATTCTAACACCGTGCTCTGATGCCTGACTCTCCAATATACCTCTAAATAAAACGCTTTTTATATACTTTTCTATTAAAGATAAAAGTACTGTTCTTTCATCTGGTTCATATATAAAATCTCTTTTAATCGCAGCCTGATTTTCTTTATTCAATTCAAAAGATATAGGTAAAATTACTTTTTTTACAATTTTTTGTTGCAAACTTGTTTGAAATTCACTATTTATTAATGTTACTCTTCTATATTTTTTCTTTTTATAATTATCAAGTATTAACTTTCCGATCTCTTCAATATCAAACCAAGAAATCTTTTTATCATTATATTTAAAGAGCTCTATTTCAAAATTAAACTTTTTAAAATAATCCAGTCCTTTTTTACCTATTAAAATTAAACTGGTATTATTATTCTCTTTTAATTTATAAATTGCTTCCTTTATTAAATTGGAGTTAAAACTGCCACACAAACCCTTATCAGCAGTAATTAAAATTAATCCCTCTTTACTTACATCTTTATTTTCGTTAAGCAAAGGATAATTTGATAATTCAACGTTAGTTATAAGTTCTGAAATAACTTCCTGAATTTTTATTGCATAAGGTCGAGATGATAAAATCCTTTCCTGTGCTTTTCTGAGTTTTGCAGCAGCGACCATCTTCATCGCTTTTGTTATCTGTTGTATATTTTTTGCACTTTTAATTCTCTTTCTTATTGCTCTTAAGGTTGGCATAAATTTCCTCTTTTATTTATAATTCTGTTTGAACTCT
>JAOAIN010000267.1 GCA_026414685.1 Candidatus Goldiibacteriota bacterium | reverse complement strand
TTGGCTGGTTACGTCAGGCAATAGCAGGAATTAAAATTTCCTATGATGCAAATACATTTTTAAAAGATGCACAGGAAAATGCAGATAATTCAATTTATCTTGCATATGCATACGAAGTTACAAAAGGTGTTTCATTGGGCTTAACAGGTAAATTATTACTTGGAAACTACCCAGCATTTGTTATGTCAGGTTCAACAATACAGTCAGCAACTGTAACATATTTTGGATTTGGCGGTGATATTGGATTACTTGTCAATATTGCAGCTTTTGTTCCTGGTTTTGATTTATCTATTGGTTTAAATGTACAGGATGTTTATACAACAATTAGTTGGGAAAAAATAGAGGGAGTGACAGAGGGTTTTACAGAACAGGTTGGATTGAATTTAAAACCAGGCATTGCATATAAACTTCCCATCCAGCAATTCAAACTTGTTGCAGCATGTGATTTAGATACAAGATATGAACAGATGATAATCCATGCAGGTGGAGAATTATGGTGGAATGATATGGTAGGTATTCGTGGTGGAATAAAAAATTGGGGTAAAATTCCAGATCAGTCATTCCAACAAGAATCAGATTGGTCTTTAGGTGCCAGCTTAAGATGGTATTTTATAGGTGTTGATTATTCTTACGTATATAATGAACTTACACCTATACAATATCTTTCAATAATCGGTAAATTCTAATTGGCAAAAATAAATATAATAAAAGCAAATAAAAGCGGGATATAAAAATTTTATATCCCGCTTTTATTATGTCAAAAAATAAAATTTCACCGATAAAAATTTATATTGATTTATTGACAATTTTTTTGTTAAAATTAGATAATTTTACTTTTTTATTAAAAAGTTTTAATTATTTGATAATATTTAATACAGGAGGATTGTCATGCGATTCGGCTACTTTGATGATGCAAAAAAGGAATACGTAATAACCCGACCGGATACACCTTTGCCATGGATAAATTATCTTGGGGTTGATGTTTACTGTGCATTAATTTCAAATACAGCAGGTGGCTATAGTTTTTATAAAGATGCAGCGCACAGAAGAATTTTAAGATATAGATATAATAACGTCCCATCAGATAGACCCGGCAGATACATATATATAAGGGATGATAAAACAGGTGATTACTGGTCAAATTCTTGGCAACCAACAAATAAGGATTTAAAAAAATATAAATATGAATGCGCACATGGTTTGAGTTACACCAGAATAAAATCTGAATATGCAGGGATTTTATCCGAAACACTTTATTTTGTTCCACTTGGTGAATCACTGGAGATATGGAAGATTAAACTAACAAATAAAACAAAAAAGAAAAGAAAAATTAGTTTGTTTACCTATGTTGAATTTTGTTTGTGGGATGCGCATAATGACATGACTGACTTTCAGTATAATTTAAATATTGGACAGACAGAGTTTAAAAATAATGCCATATATCATTTGACTCTATATCATGCCCATAATAAATTCTTTTCTTATTTCTGGTCAAATACAAAAGTAGTTAGTTATGATGGTGTTAGACAAAATTTTGTTGGACCATACAGGGGCGAGGCAAATCCAATTGCGGTTGAAAAAGGTCGTTGCAGTAATTCTCTTGCATGTGGCTGGGCCCCTTTTGGTGGATTACATGTTAGGGTAAATTTAAATCCAGGCAAAGAAAAAGAAGTTATCTTTATACTCGGTTATGCAGAAAAGTTAGGAGAAGAATTAAAAGTTTTTGAAAAATATAGCACAACTAAGAATGTTGAAGCAGCTTTAAATGAACTTGCTGAATATTGGAAAGAAAATCTAAATAAATATACTGTTGAGACACCTGATAAACAGGTAAATACCATGGTCAATATATGGAATCAATATCAATGCAGGACAACTTTTAACTGGTCGCGCTCTGCTTCTTATTATGAGGCGGGTGGAGAGCGCGGTATGGGGTTCAGGGATTCCAACCAAGATACGCTTGGATTTGTCCACCAGATACCCAAAAAAGTAAAGGAACGTCTTATAGATCTTGCTTCTGTTCAATTTCCAGAAGGTAGAGCACATCATGGTTATTCTCCTTTAACCAAAAAAGGTAGTAAAGAAGGTTTTGGAGATGACCATTTATGGCTTGTGATGGCTGTTTCTTCTTATATTAAAGAAACAGGAGATATTAATTTTTTAAATGAGATAGTTCCTTATAATGATGGTTCAAAAGGTAAAATGTATGAGCATTTACAGAGAGCAATTGAATATACATGGAATAACACTGGCTGGCACGGTTTACCTAAAGCAGGGCATGCTGACTGGAATGACTGTCTCAATCTACATGGACCTAATGGCATGGGCGTATCTGTAATGATTGCAGAGATGTTTGTTTATTGTGCCAATTTACTATCAGAATTAGCTGAAAAATCAGGTAGAGTACTTGAAGTTGATAAATATAGAGATATGGCACGAGAAATGAAAGACAGAATAAATAAAGAAGCGTGGGACGGAGAATGGTATGTACGAGCTTTTGATGATTCGGGTAATGTTGTTGGAAGCAAGAAAAATGAAGAAGGTAAAATATGGCTTGAAACACAGACATGGGCAGTACTATCTGGAGTAGCAGAAGGTGAAAGAGCTATTAAATGTATGGACTCTGTAAAAAAACATCTTTACACTGAATATGGCATTCTTTTGTTTCAACCTGCATTTACAAAATACAATCCTGCTCTTGGTTATGTAACTGTATTTCCGCCGGGACTTAAAGAAAATGCATCTATTTTCTGTCATACTAATCCATGGGCTATGATTGCAGAAACAATGATAGGAAGGGGTGATATTGCTTTTAAATATTATAAAACAATTTTACCTGCTGCAATAAATGATAAAGCAGATATTCATTGGACAGAGCCATATGTTTATTCACAGATGATAGCTGGCAGAGATCACAAAGATTTTGGTCAGGCAAAAAATTCATGGCTTACTGGAACAACTGCCTGGAATTTTGTTGCAATTTCACAGTATATACTTGGAATAAGACCTACTTTTGATGGATTAATAGTTGATCCATGCATACCTTCAAAATGGAAAGGATATAAAGTAAAAAGAGTATTTAGAGGTATAACCTATAATATTTCAGTAAATAATCCTAAGGGAGTTTCAAAAGGTGTGGAGAAAATACTTGTAGATAATAAAGAGATAAAAGGCAATATCATTCCTTTATTCAAGGACAAAAGGGAACATTTTGTAGAAGTGATTATGGGTTAATAGTCAAGTAGTTTATAAAATATAGCGCGTGAAATTTAGGATAATATTACGCGCTATTTTTTTTTAATAAAGAAAGAATAAGAAAGGATAGATTGTGAACGAAATTAAAATAAAAAAAGAAAAATTAAAAATATTAATTGTTGCTTCAGAGGTTGTTCCTTTTGCTAAGACAGGTGGCCTTGCTGATGTTACTGGCGCACTTCCAAAGGCATTTAAAAAATTAGGTCATGATGTCAGAGTTGTATTGCCAAAATATAAATGTATATCAGATGAAAAATTTAATATCATAGATACAGGGAAAAGAGTTGTTGTTGATATTGCTCTTGTAAAACACATTGGGGTTATAAAACAATCATTCTTTCCTGGGACAGAAATACCTGTGTATTTTATTGATAATGATGAATTTTTTAATAGAGATGAATTATACAGAACACCTTATGGTGAGTATTGGGATAATGCTGAGAGATTTATTTTTTTTTCAAGAGCTGTAATTGAAATGTTAAAAGAAATAGATTTTATTCCAGATGTTGTTCATTGCAATGACTGGCATACTGGATTGATACCAGTTTATTTAAAAACTATTTATAAAAATATAGGGGATAATATCGCAACTATTTATTCTATACATAACATTGCCTATCAGGGTTATACTGATAAAGAAAAATTATCTCATGCTGGATTACCCTGGGAACTTTGGACAATGGATAAACTCGAATTTTATGGCGGTATAAATTTTATGAAAGGTGGTATAGTTTTTTCAGATATCATAAATACAGTTAGTGAGAATTATAAAAAAGAAACTGAAACGCCTGAATTTGGATATAATCTTGATGGGGTTTTACGTTGCCGTAATAGTGATTACTTTGGGGTTATAAATGGAGTGGACTATGAAATATGGGACCCGGCAATTGATAAATATATAGATGTGAATTTTGACATAAAAACAATACATTTAAAAAACGAGATGAAAAAGATATTATTGCAGGAAATAGGATTAAAATATTTTGAAAATGTTCCATTGTTTTGTATGGTATCAAGGTTGGATGCGCAAAAAGGTATTGATTTTATAGTCAGTATCATGGATGAAATGTTAAAGATGAATTTACAATTTGTAATACTTGGAACAGGTGATAAATGGTATCATGATATTTTATATGATTTTAAGAATAAATATCCGGAAAAATTTTCTATTCATTTTAAATTTGATAATATACTAGCACATAAAATTTATGCCGGCGCAGATATTTTTCTTATGCCATCTTATTTTGAACCATGCGGACTTGGACAATTAATAGCTTTGAAATATGGAACAGTTCCTATTGTAAGAGCCATAGGTGGACTAAAAGATACTATAAAACAATTTAATTTCAGAACAAAACAGGGAAATGGATTTCTTTTTTATGGTAATAACCCTATGGATTTATTACAGGTGATTAGAATAGCTGTTGATACTTATAAAAATAAATCTGTATGGATGAAATTGATAGAAAATGGCATGAAAGAAAATTTTTCATGGGAACATTCAGCACAGGAATATGTGAAATTATATTATAAAGCGATGGAAAAGCATAATAATAAAGATGTTCGGTAAAAATGTTCGTTTAAAATGTTATCTAACGATGTTCAGTAAATATGTTTTTACATTTTTAACGAACATGAGTAATGAACATTAGTATAGAACATTCTTTGCAAACGTCATTAATAAATCGGTTGACTTTTGAATTATTTTATAGTAAAAAAGTTAGGATTAATAATCATAAGCGTCCCCATGGTCAAGCGGTTAAGACATCGCCCTTTCAAGGCGGTATCACGGGTTCGATTCCCGTTGGGGACGCCAATCATTAATTTTCAATTATCAATTTTTCAATGCTCAATGAATAAAAAATAAATAATATATACTAAATATCTTTAACAGAAATAAAACAATTCTTTTTAATATTTTAAGTTGTTTTAATAGTCAACTCTGGAGAAAAAATGCGTTTTGGTAAATTCTCTGAAAACGGGAAAGAATATATAATAGAAAAGTGGGCGACTCCTACACCTTGGATTAATTATATTTCCAATCAGCGAGGGTATTGTGGTATAGTGAGTCAGACAGGTGGTGGATTTTCATTTCATAGAGATCCCAGGGACAGAAGAATAACAAAATACAGATATAACAATGTACCAGTAGATAGACCAGGACGATATTTTTACATCAAAGATGAAGAAACAGAAGAATTTTGGTCACCAACATGGCAGCCAGTTATGAAAGATTTAGACTTTTATGAATGTCATCATGGCCAAGGATATACTATTATTAAATCTTCATTTAAAGGCATTCATCATTCTGTTTTGTATTTTGTTGCACCGGATGATGATTGTGAAATATGGCAACTGGATATAATAAATAATACAAAAGCAGAAAAAAATTTTTCAATTTATTCTTATTCTGAATTTACTTTTTGGTCTGAACCGGAATCTCGGAATATACAGTGGTCACTTCATTTGACCAAATGTTCCTTTATAGATGATATGATTATTTATAATTTTATTGAACCGCACCCTGCATTTGATATGAAGGCAAATAAGAATTATGTTGGAGATAGGCCGGGTTTTGCTTTTATGGGTATGAGTTTAAAACCCGTTGATTTTGATTGTTCTCGGGATACCTTTTTAGGGATGTATAATTCTGAATCTAATCCAGATGGTGTTAAAAATAAACGCCTTTCTAATTCTATCATACGTGGTGGAGTTGCATGTGCTGCATTGAGAACCAGGATAAATTTACAACCCGGACAAACAAAAAAAATTTTTGTCATACTCGGTTTTGCCGAGACAATCAAAAAGGCAGATATTTTAAGAAAAAAATATAGTGATACTGAAAATGTGATACGGGCTTTTGAAAAGCTGAACAGAATTTGGGATAATTTTTTTTCTAATTTTGAAATTGAAACACCAGATAAAGTGTTTAATATTATTGTAAATACATGGAATCCATATCAATGTAAAACAACCTTTGACTGGTCTCGTTATATATCATTTTATGAAAATGGAGAAGGTCGTGGTATGGGAACGCGGGATTCCTGTCAAGACACACTTTCTGTATGTTGTTTTATACCTGAAAAGGTAAAAGAAAGAATAAAACAGATAATTTCAACAACTCAATTTATGAATGGGGATTGTTATCATCAGTTTTTTCCGCTTGGAGGTAAAGGTGATCTAAAAGGTTTTTCTGATGACCATTTATGGCTTGTTCAGATGGTTTATGCTTATATATGTGAAACCGGTGATATATCAATATTAAATGAGAAAATACCATTTGCGGATAGTAAAAAAGCTTTGAGTATATATAAGCATCTTTGTCTTGCGCTTGATTACACAGAAAGGATGAAGGGACCGAATGGTCTACCACTGATACTTACTGCAGATTGGAATGATACATTACATTTATGGATGGAAGCAAAAAGGCCTGAGTCGGTTTTGACAGCAGAACTTTATGTCTATGCTTTAAAACAGATGGTAATACTTGCCAGAAAAATTGGTGAAGAGAAAGATGTTATAAAGTTTAATAAAAGAATAAAAAGAATGACAGAGATAATAAATAAAAAATGCTGGGATGGTGAATGGTATTTACGCGGTTTTGGAAGTGAAATTATAGGAACCAACAAAAGTAAAAAGGCAAAAATATTTTTAAATACACAAGCATGGGCAATTTTATCTGGCGTGGCAACAGAGGAGAGAGCCAAAATCTGTATGGAAAGTGTAAAAAAATATCTTTCTTCAAATGAAGGTATAAAATTATTATGGCCGTGTTTTGATTCTTATGACCAAACATATGGGTTGATTTCTCGTTATAATAAAGGAAGAAAGGAAAATGGTATTTTTGCACATGCCAATGCATGGGCTATAATTGCAGAAACCATTTTAAATCATCCGGACAGGGCGTTTGATTATTATAAAAAGATTCTTCCGTTTACAAGGAATGAATGCGCAGAAGTATTAAAGACAGAGCCATATGTATTTTGTCAGACGATATGTTCGGATGATGCGCTTAATGTGGGAGAAGGAGCAAATTCATGGCTTACTGGTACAGCTTCATGGATGTATATTGCAGCAACCCAGTATATACTTGGAGTAAGGCCTGTGATAGAGGGTTTAATGATCAAACCCTGTGTTCCTCAGATATGGAAAGAATACAAGGTCACAAGAAAATTCAGAGGGTGTAGATATAATATTAAATTTATTAAAACAGGAAATTTTTCAATTTATGTTGATGGCACTTCAATAAAAGGAAATGTTATTCCGCAATTAACAAAAAAAGAAGCAAATGTTATTGTGGAATTTTGATTTAAATGTTATTATATATAAAGGCATTGAGAATTTACACACTTAAAAATTGGTTTTATTTATTGTATTCAGTAATAAAGATGTTTGAAGCAAATTTTTTTACATTTTTACAAAACATTGAAGTATTTTATAGACATTATTTAGTGGGTGATGTGATATGCCAGAAGGTGAAATATATATAGAAAGAAGAAGACATAAAAGAGTTGAAAAAAGATTAAAAGCATATTATAGATTGATTACAAGAAATGAACTTGACAATGATGAAGAATTGAAAAAATTCAAAGTTGAATCAATTGATATAAGTACCGGTGGCATTCAACTGATATGTGAAGAAAATATTGAAACTGATAATATAATAAGAATTGATATTGAAATTCCCACAGAAAAGACATTTATTGAGACATTTGCAGAGGTTAGATGGTGTAGATTTGATGATAAAATAAAAAAGTATAAGATTGGATTACATTTTCTTGTGATAAAGGAAGATCATATAAATTTAATTAACAGATTGATAAAAGGGTAAAATTATTTTCAAACCTTAAAATCTTCAAATTTTCATATTTATTATTCATAAAAACTTAAAAAATAAATTACAAAAAATATAATAAAATCAAGTTAGAATAAGCATTTAAAAGTTTTTGTTAAGTTTTATGTTAGATTTTTATTGACAATGATAAAATCTCTGTTTATAATTATTAATAGATAATCTATTTAAAATTTAATTATTAAAAATATTCTGATTGATTTAAAGGAGGCAATGTATGGTAAATATAGATACTTTATTACGAATAATGTTTGAAAAAGGCGCTTCTGATTTACACATCACAGTTGGTGTGCCTCCGATGTTAAGGATAGATGGTGAAATAACGCCAACAGAATTTGAGAAATTGAGACCTGATGACTGTCAGCATATAATTTATAGTATTTTAACTGATGAACAAAAAGAAAAATTTGAAAGAGAGAATGAACTTGATATTTCTTTTGGTGTAGAAGGTATAGGTAGGGTCAGGATGAATGTATATAAACAGAGGGGAGCAATAGCTGCGGCTTTACGAAATATACCATTGCATATAATGAGTTTTGATGAACTTGGCTTACCAAAGGTTGTTAATGATATAGTAAAAACCCCAAAAGGTCTTATACTTGTAACAGGACCAACTGGTTCTGGAAAATCAACAACGCTTGCATCTATGATTGATTGGATTAATACCCATGAATCAAGTCATATAATTACCATAGAAGATCCGATTGAATATATACACACACATAAAAATTGTATTGTAAATCAAAGAGAAGTTGGAACTGATACACAGACCTTTGCCCAGGCACTTAAATATGTTTTGCGACAGGATCCGGATGTGATATTAATAGGTGAAATGCGGGATCTTGAAACAATACAGGCTGCACTTACCATAGCTGAAACAGGGCATTTAGTTTTTGGGACTCTACATACACCAGATGCTGTGCAGGCAATAAACAGAATAATAGATGTATTTCCTGCTCATCAACAATCACAGGTAAGAGCACAGATATCCTTTGTATTACAAGCTGTGATTGCACAGCAGCTTTTACCAAAGGCCTATTCGTCAGGAAGGGTTTTAGCCACAGAAATACTTATATCAAATGCAGCTGTAAAGAACCTCATAAGAGAGGAAAAAGTACATCAAATATATTCCATCATGCAAACAGGCACAGAATATGGAATGAGAACAATGAATTATTCACTTGCAGAACTTTATCAGAGACAACTTGTAACATATAATGAAATTTTTGCAAGAACAACAGATCCCAAGGATTTACAAAGAATGCTTCAAACATCAAATGTAATATAAGTAAATAAAGGAGAATTTATGCCTACCTTTTCTTATAAAGCAAGAACTCCAGATGGTAGGGTCATAGATGGACAAATTGATGTTGAAAATGAAGCAGCATTGATTCAGAGATTAAAGGCTCAGAAGTTAACCCTTGTTTCTGCTACAAAGACAGGTGGCTTGGCAGCATTATTTAAACTCGGACCAAAAGTAAAGACAGAACAAATTGCAATTTTTGCCAGACAATTTTCAACAATGATTGGTGCAGGACTTCCTGTATTGCAATCATTAAATATTTTAGTTGAACAGACAGAAGATAAGGTGTTTAAAGAAATTCTAACAAAAGTGAGAGATGATATAGGTAGCGGAACAAATCTTTCTGATGCTATGTCAAAATTTCCATCAGTATTTGATAGCTTATTCTGCAATATGATAAAAGCTGGTGAATTATCTGGAGCGCTTGACCAGATTCTTGAAAGACTTGCAACATATCTTGAAAAGGCAGAAGCATTAAGACAAAAAATAAAAGGCGCGATGATGTATCCTATAACAATATCTGTGATAGCAGTATCAATAGTTATACTTTTAATGGTAAAAGTTATACCAACATTCAAGACAGTTTTTGAAAGTTTTGGTACAGGACTTCCAACACCTACAAAAATTTTAATTGGTATTTCAGAATTTGAGCAGCGCTGGGCAATTTTTCAAGTTGGTGCTCTTGTTGCAATAGGTTTTATTTTATCTGTTATTAGAAGAACCCAAAAAGGTGGATATATTATAGATGGTTATTTATTAAAATTACCAATCTTTGGACAACTTATAAAGAAATCAACAGTTGCAAGATTTTCAAGAACCCTTGGTACTTTGTTAAAAAGTGGAGTTCAGATATTGGATGCATTAGAGACAGTAGCACGTTCTGCTGGTAATAAGGTAGTGGAAAAGGCATTAATGGATACAAGAAATGCTGTTAGAGAAGGACAATCATTAACAGAACCATTAAAAACTACTGGATTATTTCCTGCAATGGTTATTCAAATGGTTTCAGTAGGCGAAGAAACAGGAAAATTAGATGAAATGTTATTGAGAATGTCTGATTTTTATGATCAGGAAGTGGATACTGCTGTTGAGTCGCTTATGTCAATGCTTGAGCCATTGATTATGGCTTTTCTTGGTGTTGTTATAGGTGGTATTGTTATTGCAATGTTTATTCCTATGTTCAGTTTAGGTTCATTAGTATCATAGATTTATCAAAAAATTATACAAAAAATTTGACAAAAAAATTATTTTATGCTATAATATTACTAAATAAATAAAAATTAGAAAGGAGGTGAAAGTATGAAAAAGACAAAGGGTTTTACACTCATAGAGCTAATGATAGTTGTTGCGATTATTGGTATTCTTGCTGCTGTTGCAATACCAAGATTTGCTGAAATGTTAGAAAAAGCAAGAGAAGGGGCAACAAAGGGCAATATAGGAGCAATAAAATCAGCCATAACGATTTACTATGGCGATTGGGAAGGACAGTGGCCATCTGATCTTGATACAAGCTCTACAAACAAATTCAA
>JAOAIN010000259.1 GCA_026414685.1 Candidatus Goldiibacteriota bacterium | reverse complement strand
TTAACTCGCTAAGCCACCTCTCATAATCTTTTAATACATTCCCTGTTGACCAACAAAGATTGAGTCCAATTGCATAAAATGGCTTTTTATTATCAAATTCCATAAATAAATCATCATTTCTTGAAATTCTGATGAATCCATAATTTCTATCGTTTTTATTGCAATAAAAAGTTTGCCACTTTGTTTCTGCAACCAAATTTTTTCCGGAAAATACTTTTATTTTATAACTCCATTTACCTACTTTATCAGGGGTAAATCGTATTTTAAATTCCGATGTACCTTTTTCTGATATATCGCCTGTTTCTGTAATCTGATAATTTTTAATATAAAATCCATCAATTTCTTTTAAAATATCTTCACCTATCTTAAAATACCCTTTTACATTTATCATAGAATAATCATAATTATTTTTCGCCTGAAAGGTATCCTTAATCGTAATCTCCACTTTATCATATATGCATACATTTCTTGTATTTATATCAAATTCTATGGTAGCAGAAAAGGCAATAGAATTTATAAATATAATAATTATAAAAAAAATAACTTCACGAATATTTTTCATATTGACATCCTACTATTCATAAAAAATTCTCCATTTTAACTTTAATGGATGAAAATAAATAGATTCATGTTTTTTTAAAGATATTACAATATTAAATCTATCTTGCTTTAAAATTTATTACCCAAATATATTGGATAATTTATTCAAACATTTTAAACAAAACAACCATAACAACTATTTTAAAATAATATTACCATATTCCAAGTATTTTATAACCACAAAATTTGCATTTATTATCTATGATATTAACCCCCATAACGGTATAGCCGTATCTCTCAACAACTATCTTCCCACAATTAGGACAATATGTATGCTCATATTTATGTCCTGGCACATTACCAAGATATATATACTGCAATCCTGCTTTTTTTGCTATATCATGCGCTGTTTCAAGAGTTTTAATATCTGTTGCAGGCAAATTTAAAAGCAAATAATTTGGATAAAATCTTGAAAAAAACAAAGGTGTATCAGGACCTAATTCTTTGATTATCCATTCACACATTGCTTTTATTTCTTCTGGATTATCATTAAGCCCTGGAACAACGAGATTTACAATTTCTAATATCTTTCCATTTTGTTTGATTATCTTAAGAGTATTAAGAATATCATTTAAATCACAACCAACTATTCTTTTATAAAAACTATTATTAAATCCTTTTAAATCAATTTTTATTATATCAAAATAAGGTAAAATTTTTTCAAGAGGTTCTCTTTTTATATAACCGGCAGAAACCAAAACATTATATATACCATTTTCTTTTGCAATTTTCGCAGTATCATAAACATATTCATAAAAAACTATTGGTTCAGAATATGTATATGAAATAGATGCACAATTATTCTTTTTTGCAAGTTCTACTATCTGATGTGGCATTATCACCTGTTGATTTGCCTCTTCCGGATTGAACTGAGATAAAGCCCAATTCTGACAGAAAGAACATCTTAAATTACATCCTTTTGTGGCTATTGAAAAAGACCATGAACCAGGTTTTAAATGAAAAACTGGCTTCTTTTCTATGGGATCTATATTTATTGCTGCTGGTTTTGCATAGGACATCGCATACAATCTACCACCGCTATTAATTCTAACACGGCATTTACCTCTGAATCCTTCTGGAAGATAACAGTTACGCGGACATAATTCACAATATACTCCGTGATCTATTTTTTTATAAAACATTGCTTCTTTTATTGATTTATCCTTATCAAAAAATAACCTTGTATTAAAATATGCACCGAGATTTAAAATAAAAAATAGAGAAATAATAATGTTTAACAACAAAAAAAATAATATCTTTGCTAATTCTTGTAATTTTCTGTTATTTTCTTTCATTGCACATCCTTTGCAATAATTTAATTAATTCATATTACATTTTTATGGTATTTGGCATTGCAATTATTTATACTCCATAGTTTGTAACCTAGCTATTCTTGAATCAATTTTTGGATGAGTTGAAAACAAATTTGAATTTTCTATTGAAAGTGGAAAAGCAAAATATAAATGAGAAATTCCGCGATTTACTTCCTCCGGAGGCATATATTCATTTTTTATTTTGGTTAATGCTCCTATCAAACCTTTTGGATATCTTGTTAATAAAACTGCTTGCGCATCGGCCAGATATTCCCGCTGCCTTGATATTGCATATTGTAACAATATTCCTGCAATAGGGGCTATTATTGCAGCTATCAAAAAAATAATAAAAAAAACGATATTACCTCTACCCCCACCCACCCTTCTTCTTGAACGGAATATGTTTCTCTTCATAGCATCGGTTATTATTATAATCATCCCAACAAGAACAGCAGCAACTGTGCCTATCAGTACATCATAATTTTTAATATGACTTATTTCATGCGCAATTACTCCTTCCAGCTCAAATTTATTTAGTTTTTTTAATGCTCCATAAGTGACTGCAATAGCTGAGTGTTTTGGGTCTCTACCTGTTGCAAATGCATTTATATTATCATCTTCCAGCACATATAATTTAGGCATTGGAATACCTGCAGCAATTGAAAGTCCTTCCGCTGATAAAAAATACTGAGTATGAATTTTTCTATCAGCCGGTTTTGCCCCTGTTATTGCAATGACAACACTGTCACTGAAATAATACGAAAAGAAAGACATAAATAACGATATAATAAATGCAAAAATTGTAAAAGTGTATGGTTCTCCATAAAACTCGCCGATTAAATATCCAAGGCCCGAAATTATTGCTATTATCAACAAAATTAAAAAAAATGTATTTCTCTTATTTGCTGCAATATCTTCATAAACCATTTTTATCTATCTAAAATTTTATATTGGGAACCAATTTGTCAAGCAAATTTGTTATTTCAAAATACTGAGCCGGTTTAAATCCAAAGATACCAGCAAATAAATTGGCCGGAAAAATCTGTTGAAATTCATTATACATTCTCACAGTTTCATTATAAAATTGTCTTGCGTAAGCAATTTTATCTTCTATTCCAGCAAGTTCTATCTGCAAATTTAAAAAATTCTGATTAGCTTTTAAATCAGGATATCCTTCAACAATTGCAAAAAGAGATTTTAAAGCACTGGTCAACTCATTATTTGCATCGGCAACTTTGTTCACATCCTTTCCTGCCTGCTGTAACATACTGCGAGCCTGTATTACTTTCTCAAGAGTTTTACTCTCATGAGTTGCATAACCTTTAACTGTTTCTACAAGATTAGGTATTAAATCCGCACGTCTTTTCAACTGCACATCTATCTGAAACCAGGCTTCTTCTAATCTATTTTTTAATGCAACAAGTCTATTATAAACAATTATCATAAATAATAAAAAGAATATACCAATAACTATCAGCACTGCTGTTGTATTCATAAACCACCTCCTCTATTTATATATATTTATTATAACAACATAAATTAAAATTTACAATACAATTCTGTTATAAGTGCTGTATAATTCAGTATAAATAAAAAAATTTACACTAACAATAATTATATAAAAATATTTATTACGAAAAAAATGTTCAAACCACTTTTCACCCCCCATCCTTTCCTCATCTCCAAAGGTAGAAGTTATCATTTCAAAAAAGTGGTTGAATGCATTTTTTGAGGAATTCATAGAAATAAATACGTGAAGCAAAAGTAGGTCAACCAATCAGTGAGACACGGGTATGATACAAACCAAACGGTTTGTTCGAAGCCAAGTTTAAGGGTTTATACAAAAACCTTTTTGATGTAAGCAAACAATTTATTACGAAAAAAATGCTTCAACCACTTTTCTCCCCCCCATCCTTTCCTTTTCCACTAAAGGATAAAGATTCAATTTGTTATAAACT
>JAOAIN010000245.1 GCA_026414685.1 Candidatus Goldiibacteriota bacterium | reverse complement strand
AAAACAAGCAATATCAACATATGAAAAAATTTTTAGTGTTACAAAAAATGAAAAATACCGTACTATCGCAAAAAAGAAGATAGAACTTTTAAATGAACAATATAAATTGCTTAATCCTGCTACACCTATACAGGAGAAATTCAAACAATGATAAAAAAAATATTTTTACTGCAAATTATTTTAATTATTTGTTTTTCAATTATTTTTGCCCAGGAAGAAGATACTATTACAGATATTGAAGAACAGAAACATTATGAAAAAGATAAATATGCAATTGAAACAAGAGGTGATACCTTGACAATAAAAAAAGGTGAAGGATTTGATTTTAAAATTCCAGAGATTTTGATAACGGGTCAGATTGATACAAAAATACTTCTAAAAAGAGAAACAGGCAGTCTTGAAAATCTTGAAGATGTAAAATCAGTATTATATGAAAAAGGTAAAGTAAATATGCCTTATTCTTATTTAAATGAAGAACGCTTTTCTCCGCATTTTCAGGATATATCAAATATCAGAGATTTTTTTGGTAAGTTAAAATTAACTGCTGGGTCATATAATACATTAATGGCAGATGGAATGCTCGGCAAATATTTTAATGAAAATAATCGCTTTATTGCTAAATTATATCATTTGAATTATGATAATGAAATTATAAATAACAGAAATACTTATGTCCATTTAAATTCTTTTTCTGGTTATTATGGCACAAAATACGATGAAATAAATGCTCTTTATAAAATTAAATTCAATATAAATCAATATTCAAATCCATATCCTTTAAATGATTTTTTAAGTTTATATAATTTGAAAGATTTTAATTTAGGAGTTAATTTTTCTGGCAATATAGGCGATGTTACAGGTGATATATCTTTGCTATATAATTATTTTGACCAAATTAATTCTAATAATGTTTTTTTATATAAAGAAAATAGATTGAATCTAAAATTCTATATTGAAAAGGATTTCAATGTTGAGCAACAGAAAAGAGTGAAAGCGACTTTAAATGGTGATTTATATTGGGGAGAAAATTTTCTACAAAATAAAATTTATAATCCTATTTATCTTGATTTTTTATTTAAGTCAATACTTTATTTTGAGCCATTTATACTACAAGGTGGAGTAAGAATGCAACAATTTAAGCAAGCAATTAGTGAATTCAGAATGAGTCCATATGTTTTTGCAAGTTATGATTTTATTTCTGGATTATCTTTTTATGCAATTTTCAAACCGCAGATGAATGTTATATTAAATATAGAAGAATTAAAACAACCTTTTATCATTGCAAATGATTTTTATAAACCGGCATTGGAAAGGATTAATTTTATATCGGGAATAAATATTAATTTTATGGAGATGTTTTTTGATATATATTATGGTTTTAAAAGTGTTAGTGATTATATTTTTCTAAATAATAGACCAGGTGATTATATTTTTACTTATTATAATTGCAATTTGGATTATAGTTTCTGTGGGATTAGTTTTGAGACGCTGCGGATAAAGGAATTTAAAATTTTATTGGATTATATTTATAACAATATTATTTCATCCACATCTAATGTTACATACATTCCTTATAATACTTTGATTTTAAAATTTATCTATCAACCCGTTGGATGGGAATTAACTGCTTCTGCAAAAGGTGAAACAGCACAATACGGTACAATATCTGAATTAATCCCGCCGTATATGGCTTTAGATTTATCAGTGTCAAAAATAATATCAGATAATTTTACAGTAACCGGTTATATAAATAATGTATTGAATAATAATTATTATTTGTTATATTATTACCAACAGAGAAAATTGAATTTGGGCTTGGGAGCTATTTTAAAATTTTGAAATATTAAATAAAAAATTAAAATATATTTAAATAGTAGTAAATTTTAAAATTAATTAATATTAAAGCAGGAGGAGAAAATGTTTGGAGATTTGAATTTTTGGCAAATGTTTTTGAAAGGCGGTATCACTGTATTTGTTTTACTTGCAATATCAATCTTATCTTGGTGGATAATAATAGAAAGAATAATAAGATTTTTACAGATAAAAATAGATACAAAAGAATTCATGGAAAAGATAAAAAAAATGGTTCAGAAAAAAGATTTTGATGGTGCAATAATGCTTGCGGAGTCAACGCCAGGTCCTGTTGCTGCTGTAATATTAGCGGGGTTAAAAAATAAAGAACTGGATAGGGTAAAATTGGAAGGAGTAATGCAGAGAGAATTAAATTTTGAAGCAGAAAGAATGCAAAAATATCTTGATATTTTAGGGACCATAGGTAATGTTACACCTTTTATAGGTTTATTTGGAACTGTTCTTGGTATTATAAGGGCTTTCCATGATTTATCTCTTGCAACTGGAGGTGGCCCTTCAGTGGTTGCAAACGGCATTGCAGAAGCACTTGTTGCAACTGCTATGGGTCTTTTTGTTGCAGTTCCTGCTGTTATTGCTTACAATCTTTTTGTGAAAAAGATTGATACAATTGAAACAGAATGTATAAATGCATCATCAGAACTTGTGGATATTATTGAAGAGGTTTAACCATGTTAAAGAAAAGAGAAAAGGAAAAATTAATTTTTGAGATAAATATTACACCTTTAACCGATGTTATGCTTGTTTTGCTTATAATTTTTATGGTAACAACTCCTTTTATAATTCAGGGTAATATAAAAATTAATCTCCCCTCAGCTAAAGCGCCGTCTGAAACATCTCTAAACAAAAATATAATAGTGGCGATAACTTCAGATGGCAGTATGTTTTTAAATGGAAACAGTGTGAAAGATGATCAGGAATTGCTCCAAGGAATAAAAAATGAAATAAATAAAACAGGTAATACAACAGTAATAATAGAAGGTGATAAAATGGCTTTTCACGGAGAAATGGTACGTGCAATGAGTATAGCAAAAGAAGCAGGCGCAGAAAAACTAGCAATTACAACAATTCCTGATGAAGGTAAAAAAGGTAATAAATGAACAGGGATAAAATTGATTTAACATCCTTAGTATTATCCATGTCCATGCATCTACTTTTAATTTTTATTCTTTCAAAGGCAGTAATTAGGACACCCCCTAAATATGTTGCTTTGATTACTGATGTGACTTTGATGGATTCTGATTATGGTATGGGTGAAAAAGGGGAAGAAAAAAAATCAATAGGACTTGAAAAGAAACAGGAGAAAAAGGTTGCAACAGTTTTAAAAAAAAGACCAATTAAAAAAACAACAGAGGTTCCTGATACAAGAATGCTTCTTAAAAAAATTGAAGATGAAAAAGCAAAACTTGATATGGGCATAACCAGGGATAAACTTCGTTCTTTTTCAAAAGATGAAACAGAAGAAATAAAAGATGAGCAGGCAGAAGCAGTGGTAGAGGAAGGTGCCGTGGCAGGTGGAGAACCGACTATAACCGGTGCAATAGCAACAAGGAAATATAAAAGAATTGACTGGAAATTCCCAGAGAATTTACCCGAAGAAACAGAACTAATGATAGAAATAACAGTATTATCAAGTGGTATTATAAAAGATGTTAAACTCTTGCGCACATCAGGTTTTCCAGAACTTGACAGAATGGCAATATCTCAGGCAAGAAAACTTCAATTTGATCCACTTACCTTTTCAAATGAAGAGCAGGTTGGTGTTTTATTGTTTAAATTTGGAGTAAAAAAATGAAAAAGAAAGTAACATCATCTGATAAACTGAAAAGATTAATTAAATTACTGGAAGAAAAAAAAGCACAGGATATAGTGATTCTTGATACCAGAAAACAATCGGATATATGGAACAATTTTATTATTTGTTCTGCAATGTCCAGTATACATATAAAAGCACTAAAAAATTATATTTTAACGGAGATGAAGAAATATGATTATTTACCAGTCCACAGTGAAGGTGAATTTGATTCAAATTGGGTTGTAATTGATTATGATGATGTTTTATTACATATTTTTGATGAAAAAACAAGGAAATATTATTCTCTTGAAAAATTATGGGGCGAAAGTGAAACAAAAGTAATTAAAAAACAAAAGAAGGTGGCAAAAAATGAACGAACCAAGAAAAATAAAAATTAGTTCAAGGGTTGAGAAAGTATTACTGGATTTTTGTTTAAGAAAAAATAAAAATATTGATGAGTTTATTGAAGAGGCAATACTTGAGAAAATAGACAGAGAAGAATTAAAAGAAGATATTGATATTTTTTATGATGAAGATATGAAAGAAGAAATTATAGAAGAATATTTAATGGATGAGATTGAAATTTATAAAAAAAAGCATTGAATTATGAGAAATTTTAATAAATTACTTGAATTTGATTTAAAATACAATTGTCTTATTGCTGGAGTTGATGAAGCAGGCCGTGGACCTTGGGCAGGTCCAGTTGTTGCTGCTTCTGTGATTCTTGATAAAAATAAATTTGAATTATTATCAGATGTTGATGATTCAAAGAAATTATCTGAAAATAAAAGAGAAAATGTGTATCAAAAGATCATTGATGCAAGTATCTGTTTTGCAATATCAGAAGTTTCACATGTTGTGATTGATAAACATAATATACAATCTGCTACCATTATGGCTATGCAGAATTGTATTCAAAAACTCACACTAAAACCAGAAATCATACTCATTGATGGCAATATGAATTTTACTATAGATGGTATTAAAGTTGAACATATAGTAAATGGGGATGAGAAGAGTTTATCAATTGCTGCTGCTTCAATTCTTGCAAAAGTATATAGGGATAGAATAATGAGAAATTATCATAAAATTTTTCCACATTATGGTTTTATAAATCACAAAGGTTATGGAACAAGAGAACATATTAATGCACTTTTAAAATTTGGCCCCTGTGAGATACATAGGAAATCTTATAAACCAGTTGAAAAATTAATTAAAATTAAAAATGGCTAACAGTATAAATTTACGCAGTAAAGGAAAATTTTATGAAGTAATGGTTGCTGATTATTTAAGAAAAAAAGGATATAATATAATAAAACAAAATTACAGAACACGTTTCAGTGAAATTGATATAATTGCAGAGGATAAAAGAAAACCACTTATTATTTTTGTTGAAGTAAAAGCCCGTGATATTGATAAAAATCTTTGTCCTTTTGAAGCGGTTGATGAAAGAAAACAAAAAAAGATAATTATGGCAGCGCAGCAGTATATGGCAGAAAATAATATAAAAAATGCTTATATCAGATTTGATGTTGTGGGAGTAATTTTAGACGGACAAAATATTGTAAAAATTGAAGTTTTGCAAGACGCGTTTCAGGCATAGGAAAAAATGTTCTCTATTGATGTTCGCTGAATATGTTCGTTAAAAATGTTCATAATAGATGATCAATAAATTTATGTTTTATGATTTATGGCTTATAATTTTTAAATTTTAAATCATAAATTAAAGTGAGGCAACAGTCATGGGTAAACATAAAACAGAAGGTAAAAATTTTTATTTAAGAGTAACAGAGCCAATAAAATTTGTAAGAAAATTTTTAAAAAATATTGAAAAGTCAAAAGAAAAGGGATTTAAGGTTAAAATTTATCTTGGTGGCCCAGAAGAATTTCCTGTTCATATATTTAATGAAACAGATATCAGTTCAAACAAATTTTTACTTTTTTTATATGGAGTATCCTACTGGACCCATATCGCACTGGATGTTAAAGGTGGAACAGACGAGGAAAATGCAAGAGAAATTGATAATCTTTTATCCGGTATAGAAGACGAAGTAACTCCTTTTTAAAAACAAAAATCAAAATATGATAGGGGAAAAAGTGAACAATATTTATGTTAGGAGATGCTTGTCATATAATCTTGAAGAAATAAAAAAGACAATAAAAATTGGATTTGAAGAACTCGGTGGTATTGATAAATTTATTAAAAAAGATGAAAAGATTTTGTTAAAACCAAATTCTCTACAACCATCTAAACCTGAAACTGCCATTGTAACTCATCCTGTATTTATTAAGGCAGTCATACAGGTTTTAAAGGAGAAAACCGATAAAATATACATAGGTGAATCACCAGGGGTTGGTAGTTTTGCAACAGGGGCTGCAATAAGTGGTTTAAAAAAAGTTATTGAGGAAGAGAATATAAAATTAATTGAATTCGTCCCAAATATAGAAATAGAAATAAAGGATAAATTGGTTTTTGGAAAATTCATGATTGATAAAAGATTACTTGAGATGGATAAAATAATTAATCTTCCAAAACTCAAAACACATGTATTGATGCAGATGTCATTATGTGTGAAAAATATGTATGGTATTATTCCCGGACTTAAAAAATTAGAATATCATGCAAGAGCAGATCATGATAGAATTCAATTTGCAAAAATACTAGTTGATATTTTTAGAGCAATACCACCACATTTTAATATTGTTGATGGAATTTTAGCTATGGAAGGAGAAGGACCTGGTACATCGGGTATTCCTGTTAATCTTGGGCTCATAATTATGGGAGAAAATGGATTTGCTGTGGATAGAGTGATTCCTGAATTTATTGATGTTGATCCGTATAGAATTTATACAAATAGAGTTTATAAAGAATACATAAACAAAAATAAAGACATTGAATATAAAATTCTTGGTGAAAATCCAGGAGTTTTAAAGAGATTTGTAATGCCACCTGATGAAGAAAGACGTGGCTTGTTTGGTTATCTGATAAGATTACTGAGAAACTGGACATTGTCAAAACCAATATTTATTAAAGAAAAGTGCACAGGCTGTCAGGTGTGTGTCAAGCATTGCCCAGTTACTGCACTTCTTTACAAAGGAAAAGATATTGGTATAATATGCGATTATAATAAATGTATAAGATGTTTTTGCTGTCATGAATTATGTCCTGAAAAAGCAATTTCAATTAAAAAACCATTTTTAAAAATTTTCAGTAAATAAAGATGGAGGATTGAATGAAAAAAAGATTTGTATTGATAATTTTTTTTATAGGTATATTTTTATTACATTTATATTCACAAACATCTGTAGAAGCTATCGCAACCGTTGATAAAAATAAAGTAAAACTTGGTGATTCAATAATATATACTATAACTGTAAAAAGACAGGGAACTGGTAATTTCACACCAGACGTTATTCCACCATCTTTTGATGGTTTCAGAGTGGTAGGTAGTTATTCTCAAAATAGTGTTTCTATAATTAACATGGCAGCAACAATAACTACTAATATGCAATATGAACTAATAGCAGTTAAAAGTGGAGAAGTTATTATTGATTCTGCCTATGTAAAATTTAGAGATCCGACAACAGGGAAAATAGAAACAATAAAAACGAAACCAATTACAATTTATGTGGATTCAGGGAAACCGAGACAAAATATAACACAAGTAATACCAACACCCACTCAGGAAATAGAGGAAGATATAAGGGAGATAAAAACGAAATTACAATTTAGATTTTCAGATATAATACCATATATTATAGTAATTATTTTGTTTATTATTGCTTTGATACTTGCTGCCTTATTCATTTTTAAAAAACCGCCCGAGCCAGTCATAACACAATATGATATTGACTATAGAAAAGAAGCAATAAAAAAATTAAAAGCAGCAAGAGAACATCTGAAAAAGAACAATATAAAATCATATTATTTTGATATATATGAAGCGGTTCGTTATTTTCTTTCTATGCATTTAAAGGTTTCTTTAAACGAACTTACAACACGTGAAATACTTAAAAAGTTACAGGAATTAAAAGTTGATAAACAAATGCTGGATATTTTAAATCTCTTCATGTCTGATTGTGATATTGTAAAATTTGCTGATTAT
>JAOAIN010000242.1 GCA_026414685.1 Candidatus Goldiibacteriota bacterium | reverse complement strand
TGAAGGCATAGGTATTGATGATGAAATAAAAGATAGAATTTTTGAGCCTTTTTATACAACAAAAGCAGATGGGAGCGGTGTTGGTTTAACACTTGCAAAAAATATTATGGAATTGCATGCTGGAGATATTTATTTTGAATCTAAAAAGGGAAGCGGAACCACTTTTTATGTTATCTTACCAATAGATTCATAAATATTATGAAGAAAATTTTACTTGTAAATCCAATTAACCGACAGAGAGGTCTGGCAGGTTCAAGATTTACGAGATTTCCGCCACTTAATCTTGGAATTATTGCTAAATTAACTCCAGAAGATAAAGAAATTTATTTAATTGATGAAAATTTTGATATATTTGAAGAAAAAATAAAAGATATTAGTAAAGTTGATCTGGTTGGAATAACTTCTTTTACTTCAACTGTTACAAGAGGGTATGAAATTGCAAAATTTTTTAAAAAACAAAATATTCCTGTTGTTATGGGAGGAATTCATGTTTCTTGTTTGCCTGAGGAAGCATTACAATATTGTGATAGTGTTGTAATTGGAGAAGCCGAAGGAGTTTGGGAGAAAGTTTTAAAAGATGCCGAAAATGGACATTTAAAAAAATTATATAAACAAGAAAAAAAATTTGAAGATATAATAATTGAGATTCCGCGTAGGGATATATTTAGTAAAAATTACTTCTGGGGGGCAATTCAGACCTCACGTGGTTGCCCGATGAATTGCGATTTTTGTTCCGTAACCATGTATAACGGTCACAAATACAGGCAACGACCTGTAGAAGATATTATCAATGAATTAAAGACAATTGAACAAAAATATGTATTTTTTTATGATGATAATGTGGTCGGTAGAACCAAAGAACAAAAGGAACATGCTCTTACTTTATTCAAAAGGATGGTAGAAGAAAAATTAAATAAAATTTGGTTTGCTCAATGCAGTATAAATGTTGGTGAAGAAGAAGAAATTTTAAAATGGATGTATAAAAGTGGTTGTAGGATAATGCTTATTGGTATGGAAAGTGTTGATGAAAAAAATCTAAAATTAATACACAAACAGGAAAATGTGAGAATTTACAATAAAATGCAAGAATTAATAAAAAATATTCATAGAAATGGTATAGCAATACTCGGGGCTTTTTTTGTAGGTGCCCCTTATGATGATATTCATACCATTGAAAAGATGACAAAATTTATTAATAAGAATAATATTGATTCTTTACAATTAACTCATTTAACTCCCTTACCTGGAACGCGACTTTACACTAAAATGCAACAAGAAAATCGTATAATTGCCAATAATTATCCTGATGATTGGATTAAATACAATTTTTCAAATGTTGTATATAGACATGAAAAATTGAGCAAAGAAGAATTGATATATATAGTTGACAGTATAAAAAATAAGATAGTTGCGCCTTTTTGGATGCTTATTAAAAGATTCATAAAAACATTAATTAATACAAGAAGCTTTAGGGCAGCGTTGATTGCGCTGCTGTGGAATATCGGATTGCGAAATATTTATTTGCGAGGTTTGAAGCAAAGAAAAAAAGTGGCTGTTGATAATCAAAAATAGAAATAGAAAAATGGCAAAGCGAGTTATTGAATTATCAAATTTTAAAAATATTATTTTTGGGATTTAAAATTTTTGAGTCTTGATATCATTAGCAAACATTAGTTGTGAACATTAATATAGAACATTATTAACGAACAATCATAAATAAACATTTTTTGATATCCTATCCATATTTAATTTGACATTCCTTCTCTTTTTTTATAACATAAAAAGAATAGTGGAGGAGGAAATGGTAGATAAGATTGGTTTTGATAATGAAAAATATTTAAATGAGCAGACAGCATTTATTTCTGAAAGAATAAAAA
>JAOAIN010000214.1 GCA_026414685.1 Candidatus Goldiibacteriota bacterium | reverse complement strand
TTCAATCCAAAAGATTTTATTATTTTATTATTATGGTATTCTGGAATTAAATAATAACCCAAACCTTTGAATATTTTTGGCGAATTATTATTTATATTTATTTCCCGAAATACATACATAATAAATTTTGATGCTATTGTTTTGCCCACGCAAGGTATGTCGTCTAAATATTTATGTAATTTTTTTACATCATTTTCATCTTTTATTTCTTTGGAAAATTGCCATAATTGTTCTATATTTCTTTTAATATAAATAAATGCGGCTAAATAATTTTTTCTGCCATAATTTAAAAGACGTCCTTTTCTTTTATTAAAGCTTAATTGAGTTAACTTTTGCTGTATGTCTGAATCACTCATATTTTTTAATTTTTCATATTGCATAAATTCTTTTAATATGTCTGGCAGTAATTCACCTGAGCCTAACCCCCATATCGGTTCCCAACCTCTTTGTGTAAATCCATATTGATCATATAATACAATAATTAAAAGTCGTAAAAATGTGTTTATATCATCTTTTAATTTTTCTTTTGTAAATCCTAATGGAGTATAACAATTTTTGATTCCATATGGTATTTTTTCATTATTATATATATCAATTAACTTTTTTGCTAAAAAACTTATTTTTTCATCAGAAATAATAATGTCGGATTGGTTTTGTTCTTCTTTTTTATTATAAATAAATGGCTTGTTAATAAAATAATTCTTTTTTTGTGAAATATAATTTTCAGGCATTATATTTTTAAAACAATATTTACAAAACAATTTATTATTAAAATATTCACTATATTCACTTTTAAATTCAGAAAAATTATTTAAAATTTCTTCTTTTAATTCATCTAAATTATTCCCTAACCATTTAACAAAGCTCCCTATATATGGTGGTCTTAACATAGGACAAGAATTTTTATGAATTTTATAACCATTTATATTTTTTGAAATGCCAAGTGATTTTTTATTTGGCAAATTAAATACATATTCAAATTTACTTAAATTCTCTTTATACTCTTCATCATGTTTTGGTATTAGTATCAAAAACAATCTCCTTTTATAATATTTTATATAAATTAAAAAATTCTTTACAACATCCCATCTAAAATCATCCCGTAAAACACATTTGCAGTTTTAAATCTAAAACTTATCTCATTTATCATCTTTTCTGTATAACTCACTGCTTCTGCAGTATTAAAATTTACGGGATGTAATATTATATAAATTCTCTTTATCCTTTTGTCAACATAATTCTGCATAACTCTTTTTATATACTCTAAATCCTTATCAGTTATATTCACTCTGTTTGGAATATTCACATAGCATTTTGATGCTGTAATTGTATTATAATTTCTTATTAGTTCATCTTTTTTCCCTATATTCTGTTGTATTATTAGTTTATATCCATATTTTTCAGCAATTAATATTGTATTTTCATCACCTGCAAAATAAGGCACTAAAAAAACCTGCATTGCAGGTTTTATATCTATTTTCTCAAATATTGCTTTCATATCTTTTATCTTTTGTTCCTGCAAATCATAAGGGATTTGCTTTTTTATGCTTATATCATAAAACTCGCCTGTTCTTTTGGGCTCAACCGGATTCACATTATTAAACCCCCCTGCTATTATTTCAAACACATCCTGGTTATCTTCATATATTTTCCATGCATCTTTATTTTTTTTATTTAAATGTTCTGCAAATGTTGCTAGGTCAAAAGTTAAGTTATATCGCCTTGCAAGATTTTCTGCATTTGTAAGCACTGTCTTCTGCCAGGAAGCAAAAGTTACACCTTCTATGACAAAAGAAATAAGAGTATCACTGGGTTGTAACCTTACTGGCATTCTTGCTTTTGTTATGTTTGTATTATATTTGCTTTCTATGCCAGCACAAGCAACCAAAATAAAAATTATAAAAACTGACATTATTACGAATTTACGAAACATAAAAACACCTTACCTTTCTCCATATCTATACAAATTTTCACAAATGATGTTTTCTAAATATGTTAAATATGTTCGGAAAAGATGTTAAAATAAAAATGTTAAAAATATCTTTAACTTTTAACTCTTAAATTTCAACTTTTAACTTATTTTTTAAGAACCAAATAAAACAATATAAATCTGACTGTCTGTCTGGAACCAAAAAATCTTTATGAATCTTCTCTTTTTTTTTTGATCTATTTTAATTTAGTTTAAAACAGGTTTTTTATACATGATTTCTTACAACTTTTATTTTACTCACTATTATAAGTAATTTTACCCAATAATATGAGAAAATAAAATATAAAAAAGATAAAAATGATTAATAAATTCCAACCACCCAGGCTATCCCATGAAGGTGGAGAAAAATTATATAATTTTCATATCTTAATTTTATCCAAAATTTACATTTTTCAATTAATTAAATTGTTTATCTGTCAAAAAGCTATTAATTTTAATATGTTTTTGATATTTTTTACTAAATAAATCTATTATATATTCTATTATATATTCATATTTAGTAGTAATGAGATTTTCTATATAAAACTGCTTATTGTATATTTAATTTTTATTTTTATAAAAAAAATAATTATTTTACTTTCTTCCAATTCCTTTATATATACATTTTATTTTTTTATCATAAAACATATTTTTTCCATCTATAAATATCTTTATTCTATTAAAATCTATGTTTCTAAACTCATTATGGTCTGCGCATAAAATAAAAATATCACATTTATTTTGTATTTCATCTAAACTTTTACAATCAGATTTTATATAAGGATCATAAGTTATTACATTTGCTCCTTTTTTCTTTAAAATATCTATGATTATAAGAGCAGGGCTCTCCCTTAAATCTCCAACATTTCCCTTATAAGATAATCCAAGTATACCAACTGTTGTTCCATTTAAACACATTTTGTTTTCATTCAAAGCATCTATTAGTAATTCAACAGTATATTGCGGCATTGATTCATTTATTTCTCTTGCCAGTTTTAAAAACTTATGGTCAAAACCTATACTTTTGGCTTTTTCAATTAAATAATATGGATCAACAGGTATGCAATGTCCACCCACACCACAAGAAGGATAATGTGGCATAAAAGCAAATGGTTTTGTTGATGCACCTTTGATTACTTCCATAATATCTATATCCATCAATGAAAAACATTTAGCAAGTTCATTTACGAAAGCAATATTAACATCTCTAAAAGTATTTTCTACTATTTTCACAGCTTCAGCAGTTCTAATTGAACTCATCTTCATTATTTCTGCTGTTAAAATAGATTTATAAAACTCATACGCTCTGTTTAAACACTCATCAGTCATACCACCTACAACACGATTAATATTTTCCACATTCCACTTAGTATCACCTGGATTTATACGTTCTGGGCAATGAGCAAGATTGTAATCAATTCCTAATTTAAAATTATTAAATAAAGGATATACCAATTCTTCCATTACACCTGGGTTTATTGTTGACTCTACAATTATTAATGGTTTATTTTTTCCAAGATTTTGTGCTACATACCGCAAAGCATTTAATAATGGTTCATAATCGGGCATTTTCATATTATCAACTGGTGTAGGGACGCATATTATAATAACTTCACTATCTTTTATAAATTTTGGGTTGTCTAAAGAAACTTCAAATTTATATTTTATTTCTTTTTTTTCTATTGGGTCTATACCATTATTTATTAATTCTATTTTTTTTGCATCATTATCTATGCCTTTTACAATTTTTTCTTTTTTCAAACATAATTGTGCAAGCGGAAAACCAACATAACCAAGACCAATGATACAAACTTGCGACATTTTATTTATCCTTTTTATATTCGTTTAATTTTAATCTATATAATATTTCATCCTGTGTTCTATTAATACGTCTTAACATATCAGCAAGTAAAGCTAAAATAATCAAAGAAATACCAAAAATCATAAAAAATACCGAAACATTAAAAAGCTGCCTTATTTTAGAAGTCATAAAATGAGTTAAATAATAAATCAAACAATATAAACCACCTAATCCACCAAGCGAAAGAATAAAAATACCAGGTATACCAAAAAATTTTAAAGGTCTTAAATCTCTAATTGTTTTTATAATTATATTTAAAGCATTTAAACCATAATTTATTAAATTTCCAGAAATAAAGGATTTTCTATTTTTATAATAATTAATTTCTGATGCAACTTCCTTAATATGCATACCATCTTCTAATAAATTTAAAAATGCTTCTTGGGTATAAGTGAAATCGCCTTTTAGATTTAGATGCATTGCAGCATCTCTTGAGTATGCTCTAAATCCACATTGAGTATCGGTAAATTTTTCACCAGTTAGACAATTTATTAATGTAGTAAACAAAAAATTACCAATTTTTTTTAAAAAAGGCATATTATTTACTTTACTTTCTTTTAAAAATCTGGATACAGTTGTAACATCGCATTCCTGATTTAAAATTGGCTGTATTAATTTTGGTATATCTCGTGAGTTAAATTGGCCATCCCCATCTATATTTACAATAATATCTGCTCCATTTTTCAATGCATTATGTATACCTGTTCTAAAAGCTACTCCCAGCCCCATATTTTGCTTATGCCTTATTATCCTTTTAACCCCATATTTTTTTGCAACTTCTACTGTTTTATCAGTGGAGCCGTCATCTACAATTTGCACTTCTATCTTTGAAATCCCCTTTATTTTTTTGGGAATATCTTTTAAAACAAGTGGTAGTGTCTTTTCTTCATTATAGCATGGTATATTTATCACCAATTTCATAAACACCACCCCAAATTTTTTATATTTTTTGCATTATAACAAAGTTTGAACAAAATCAATAAAATATATTTTTACTTCTTAAATTTCTGTATTCTGTAATTATTTGAATCAACCACAAACACTTCTCCTTTGCTATTCACTGCTATACCTGCAGGATTATTGAATTGTCCTTCCTGCTCCCCTGTCTCTCCCCATGCGGTTACAAATTTTCCTTCTTTTGTGAATTTCTGCACCCTGTTATTCTGTGCATCTGTTACATATACATATCCTTCTTTATCTACTGCTATTGCACATGGCACATAAAACTCTCCATCCCCTGCTCCTATTTTCCCCCATTTTAATATAAAATTTCCTTCTTTATCAAATTTCTGTATCCTTTCGTTCTTTTTATCCACTACATATATATTATCCTCATCATCTATTGCTATCCCTGTTGGCTCACTGAATTGTCCATCTT
>JAOAIN010000207.1 GCA_026414685.1 Candidatus Goldiibacteriota bacterium | reverse complement strand
ATATTCTTTTATTGCTCTGTCATAGTCCTTTTTATAATAAAAACAATCGGCAATCCAAAATTGCGCTTCCACTGCCTTTTTTCCTTTCATTACAACAACCTTTTTAAAAATATCTATTGCTTCATCATATTGTTTTGAGTCCTGAAGAATATAGCCAAGATTCATATGCGCTCTTTCGTATAAATTGGAATTTTTAAATTCATCTATTAATTTTTTATACCAGGTCTTTGCTTCTTCATCTTTATCAAGACGTTTATATGTCATTGCAATATTAAAATATGCATCATCCAAAAGGTCAGATTTATTAAACTTACCAATAAAAGCATTAAAATACTCTAATGCCTTTTCATAATCGCGCATTTTATAATAAGCATTTCCAGTTTTAAACATGGCTCTTTCTATAAAATTATTATCCGGAAATTTTTCAATTAATGTTTTAAAAGAATTTATCGCTTCAGGGAATTTTGATAAATTAAAATATGAAATTCCCATCCAGTAATAAGCATTATCCACAAGCTCATGCTGGGGATATTTTGCTATGAATTTCTCAAATTCTTTTATCGCCGCTTCAAATTTATTGATGTTATAATAATGTTCTGCTATTCTATATTGAATTTCAGGAGTAAAACTTGACTCAGGATACTTTTCAACAAATTGCATTGAATAATCAATTGCTTTTTCATATTCTCCAAGTTGGTAATATGACCACTGTATACCATAAAGTGCCTCACTCACTCTGTAATGTGTAGGAAATTTATCAACAATTTCTTTATAATAAGATAATGCTTTATTATAATCCTTATGGTTATAGTAACAATCACCTACTTTTAAAAGCGATTCCTGATATAAATGAGTTTGTTTATAATTATCTATTATCATTTGAAATTTTTCAGCCGCTTGTAAGAAATCATTTTTTCTAAAATATGCCCATCCAATTCTAAACAAACTTTCTGCTTTTTTTAATGGATCGGTTACAATATTGTAATACTTAACCCATTGAGTTATTGCAGAATCAAAATCCTCTTTTCTGTAATAGCACCAACCGCTGTAAAAAATTGATTCATTACGCATGTTTGAATCAGCCATTGAATGGGATGAAATAGATAAATATATTTTTAAAGCAGCGTTGAAATCATTGCTACTATAAAGCGTATTTGCTATCATAAAATCAGATCTCAATTTTATTTCATAGGATAAAGCAGTATTTTTTGAAAGCACAAAATAATCTTTTGCTTTATCATAATCATTATTTTTATATTTTATCCATCCTTTTGCATAATAACTCTCTGCAAGAATATCAGGATACTTTTTATATTTTTCTATGACTTCATTATATTTACCTTCGGCTTCTACTATAGAATCCATTTCATAATAACAATCACCTATTTTTATCAAAGCTTTGGCTTTTAACTCTTCATCTTCATTTTCTTCACTCAATACCACTGTCAGGGTCTCTATAGATTTTTTAAAATCGCCCATTTTAAAATAACACCAGGCCTTCATATACATCGCTTTGAACCTATCATCTGGAAAATCTTTTTCAATTGTTTCATAAATAGAAACAGCTCTTGCAATATCATTTAATTGCAGATAAATATCACCGATAACAGAATATGTGACTCTTATTATCTCTTCAATATTATATTTTTCTATCAATTCGTTGAATTTATCAAGCGCTTCATATAGTTTCTTTTGTTTATAATAAAAGTATGCAATTGAATATGAAGCATAAGCTGCCGGTATAGTGGACGGATAATTTTCTTCTACTGATTTATACTGTGAAAGCGCCCTGTCATTTTCTCCTATGGCTTCAAAACACATTCCTTTTTTATATTCAGCCCATACTCCCAATATATCACTTCTACTAGCTCCACTTATTTCATCGTATTCTTTCATTGCTTGCACAAAATTTCCTGTCATATAATAATTCCATGCTAGAAAGTATTTCATCAATAATTGAACTTTTTCATCTTTCTCTTTTTTTAAAATATTTTTAATAATTTCAATTGCCTGTTTATATCTACCAATAGAATACAATACATTCGCTTTTCTAAAATTCGCTCTTATCTGAAGTCGACTCTCGGGATATTCTTTTATTACTCTGTCAAAATATCTTATTGCTTGTTCTGAATCTTCTGCTTTTTGTTTATTGTCTCTTACTTCTACTGATTTTTCATAAAATATTTTGCCTTTTAAATAGTACACATAATCAAAATTTTTATATTCAGTATACTTTTCTAGTTTATTTAAAGCATCTATTGCTTTTTCATACTGACTATCAAGCAAATAACACTCTGCTATTAAAAGATATGAATCCTTAGTCAGATAATTTTCGGGATATGACTCAAGAAGTATTTTTAAATATTTTATACTTAAATCAGGAATTTTTAAATGATAATAACACTGAGCAATTCTATAATATAATTCCTTTATATATTTATTTTTTGTGGATGGATATTTCTCCATTATTTCTATATAAGAATTAAGTGCCTCTTTATATTTACCGGCAAGAAATTTTGATTCAGCCATCATAAAATGCGAATCCCCTGAAATAGATGACTCTTGGCTCTCAATGATAATATCCCTGAAAATATCCTCTGCCAAATAAAAATTATTTTCAAAAAAAATTTCATTGGCGAATCCAAACTGACTTTCCACAATGAATCTATCTTGACAGTAAATTGGATTCAACCTTAAAATTACAACTATAAAAAATAAAATAATAATTTTTTTCAAATTTTTTCCCTTTTTATCCTTTTTATTATTATCAATAAAAATAAATTTAATTAGCGCAATTCTAGATTTGAATTTCTTTTTAATAAGAAACCTTATTTTTTTTTATGTTCCATAAATACATAAAAAAAGCCCCTATCCTTTTTAAAGATAGGGGCTTTTATATTAAATTTCAAAATTAATATTTTATAGGTAATTTTTTTCTAGGTAATGTATGTGGCTCGTAAGGTGGCGTTTCTTTTGCCTTTTGAATTGCATCATCTATTTCTGCCTGTGTATAATTTCTTTTTACTGAGAGTTTCTGTTTTGGATAAATTAAATCCGGGTCTTCTATTATATCTCTATTCGCCTTAAAAAGTAATGGCCATTGAAATGAATCTCCATATATGGAACTCTTCCCTGATATTTTCCACAAACTATCTCCTGAAATAACTGTATATTTGCTGCCTGCCGATGTAGATTTTGATGCTACTTTTTTAGTTTCTTTCTCAGCAGGAGGTGGTGCAAGTTCTTCTTCAGCAGGAGGTGGTGGTAATTCTTCTTCTGCGGTCATTTCTTCTGCCGGTGGTGGTAATTCTTCACCTGCTACCTCTTCGCTTGGTGGAGGTGGTAATTCTTCACCTGCTCCTTCACCGGGTGGCGGCGGTAATTCGCCACCTCCTAATTCATCACCACCGGGTGGAGGTGGAAGCAAATCTTCATCTGCATCTGGAGGCGGTGGTAGTCCAAAATCATCCTGTGCATTAAGACCTAATGGCAATGAAAATACTACAAAACAAACAAAAAGAACAAAAAATACTTTACACAAACTCTTCATAAACTACCTCCCATATAGATTTAAGATTTTCTTGCTGTAAATTATCTTGTTCTAATTTCTATTTTGGATTCATAAAAAATTCACTAAATGAATTTTTTCTGCAATAGAAATCAGCAATTAAAATCTTTTTTATAATGAACATTAAATAAATTTACCTTGACTCATTTTCTATTTTCCGTTTTCAATTATCTAAAAATTTGCTTCCCAAATTTTTTATGGAACGTAAAAAGGGAGTTGTTCACCTCACAAAACGCTCCTGCGTTTTGCTCTACGTCCCCTCGCTCGCTGACGCTACTTCGCTTTCCATCGTTTGGCGCTTATCAAGCGGCTCATACTATACGATAGCTCGCTTCAAGCCTCTTTACTTTTTATCATAAGGGACCTTTTCTTCTACTCTTCTTTTTTTATATTAACTTTTTATGGAGCGGGAAACGGGGCTTGAACCCGCGACCTTCTCCTTGGCAAGGAGACGCTCTACCACTGAGCCATTCCCGCTTTTTAAAAAATGGTGTTCATTATTATAATAATTTTCTTTTATTCTGTCAATTATATTTTTTATTTAAACGTATAATTAATTTAACCCTCAATTATTAATCTCTGAAATTTTATTTATGATTTTTTTTATTCTTTCAGAAAGTGGCATTTTTTTCTTCATTTCTTCCACAATATTTTTAACCATGCCTTCTGTGATATTATAACCTGCTGTAATTATTTCATCTCTTTTGAAGACATCAAATGGATTGATATTATATATAGTTGGTTTTATTACTATATCTGCATCTTTATACTGAGTGATTTTTGTATGTTCTTGTATTGTAAGTGTCCAGCTTGCCCACACAATATTAAAAATATTATTATTTTTTAAAATATCTATTTTTGAGTTCGCAAGTAAATCAACAGCAATCACAAAATCAGCTCCCATTTTTTTTACAACTTCAGTCGGAACATTTTTTAAAATTCCACCATCAACATAAATCTTATGATTATATACGGTAGGAGCAAAAATACCAGGCAAGGAACAGCTTGCCCTTATTATCGGTCCCATATCCCCCTCAAAAAAAATCTCTTCTTTCGCATCAAGTAAATTGGTTGCAGTTACAGCAAACTTTATTTTGGTATCCTGAATCTTTTTTACCTTTGAATGCTTATATATAAAATTATCCAATTTTTCTATTGATAACAATCCTTCTTTAGGTAAAGTGAAATTAACTATATCAAACCAGTTAAAATCCCTAGCTGCTTCTTCAAGCTGCTGTATAGAAACTCCAGATGCATAAATTCCGCCTATTAAGCTCCCAACACTTGTTCCAGAAATAAAATCAGGTTTTATTCCATATTTTTCCAGAACCTTTAATACTCCTATATGTGCAAAACCATACGCCGCTCCGCCACCCAAAGCAAGACCTATTTTCATCTTTATCCCTGTCTTCTAAGATTCAAATCAGAAGCAACATTTTCAACTATAGATAGATCCACCTTATCTCTCTTTAAAAGAAAAGCCTCAAGTAAAGCATTATCACATACTATGTTTATGAGTCGTGGTGTCCCTCCTGTGTAATTGTAAATTGCCTCAAGCGCCATATCTGAAAAAATATCTCTCTGCGCTCCTGCAATTTTCATTCTGTGTATTATATAATTATATGTCTCTTCTTTATCAAGTTTGGTAAGATAATGTTTTATTGCAATTCTCTGCTGAAAAGCTGGATCCAGCGCTATATTTTCTTCCAGTTCAGGCATACCTATTAAAATTATAGTTAATAATTTTTTACCAGGAATCTCAATATTTAATAAACCCCGAAATTCTTCAAAAATATCTTTTGACTTCAGCATATTTGCCTCATCAATTACTATGACCGCCTTCTTACCGCTTTCATTAATTGCCATCAATCTTTCATATAATTGTGGAAGGAGTTCTATTTTTTTATCCGCTGGCTTATTTATACCTATCTGCTGGGCTATCCTTTTTAACAACCATTCAGGAGTTATTTCCGAATGAACCATTACAAGCAGTGATTCAACAAATTGTTCCTGTTTTTCCATTTCTTCTAGTGCTCTACGCGCCAAAAGTGTTTTACCTGTCCCGATATCCCCTATTATTATTACTAGCCCTTTCATTGTTTCAGCGGCATGTAAAATTTTTAAAAGTGCTTCCTTATGTGGCTTTGAATCAAAGAAAAAACGAGAATCAGGTGCAGTTGAGAATGGTTGCTCTGTTAATTTAAAATACTGTTCATAACTCAAAAATCGCCTCCGATACCTGAAAATTTATATATACGTTACTTTGCTTTGAGGACCCTTTTTGATATCCTCATCCTGAATATTTACACCCTTTTGTTCTGTCTCTTCTATCATTTTCAACAACTCATCAAGTTTCATTTTTGCTTCTATATTTGATGGATCCTGTTTAATTATCTTTTTTAATATCTTTTCTGCTTCTGTAAATATACCTTGTCTCATGAATATCTCAGCAGTTGTCACAGTTATAAAATCATCGCTTATTTCTATATCCACGCTTTCATCTTCTGATTTTATCTTTTCTCCCTCTGCTTTTCTTTTTGCCTCTTCCTCTCTCTTCTTTTTCTCTTCTTCTGCCTTCTTTCTTGCTTCTTCTTCTGCCTTCTTCCTTGCTTCTTCTTCTGCTTTCTTCCTTGCTTCTTCTTCTGCCTTCTTCCTTGCCTCTTCTTCTGCCTTCTTCCTTGCCTCTTCTTCTGCCTTCTTCCTTGCTTCTTCTTCTGCCTTCTTCCTTGCTTCTTCTACCTTCTTCCTTGCCTCTTCTACCTTCTTCCTTGCCTCTTCTTCTGCCTTTTTACGAGTTTCTTCATTTATATGTCCTGATACAGATGTTCCTGCATATTTTGAATACAAATCAGTAAGTTTTTTCTTTATCTGCTGGTTATTAGGTTCTAATGCAAATGCTCTCTGATACATCTCAATTGCCTCATCAAAAGAACCTATTTTTACATAATTATCTCCCATAGCAATCAAAGCAGGGACATCATCCTCTGCTGCAGGTTGAGGCGAAACAAACATCTTTTGTCTTATATGTTCTTTTTGTGTCTCTTCTTCTTTTTCCATCGGTTTGAATATCGGGACATCTTTTTCTACCTCTGGTAATTTATCAATAACAGGTTCTTGACTTATTTTCTTTTCTATTTTTGGTTTTGACGGAGTAAGGTCAACAGGTTTAACTGAATCCATCTGATCAAAATAAGAATGAAAAATTTTTGCTTTCTCCTGGGGACTTTGTTTTATAGATTGTTCTACCACAGGTTTTTCTGATACTTCTATTACTGGTTGAACGGATGGCTTTAAAGTTTTAACATCCTCTGCTACTTTTTTAGCATGCTGTATTACTTCAGGATGTCCAGGATCAATATCCGCAGCCATTTTATAATACTCTTCTTGCTTATCCGACATATTTGCTTCTTTATATATACCGGAAATTTTAAGATAAGTATCTGCTGCTTCTCTTTTCCTGTTCATCTTTACATAGGTATCTGCAAGTTTTGAAAGTATATCAATATTTTTCGGATCAAGTATTAATGCTTGTTCAAGAATCTCTTTTGCTCTTTCATGCATCTGTTTACTATGACAGATATTTACAGCGATAAGATATTTATTTATAGCTTCTTTATTATTATTTTTTTTGATATATAAATTTGCCAAATTCACATACGCATCAATATTCTCCTGTTCAATTTTTATAACCTTATCAAGGGTTGCCATAGCATCTTCTATCTGTCCGAGTTCTGTATAAATAACCGATAAAATATTTAATGCGGCTATATGATTGGATTTAAATTTCAAAAGCATTTCTATCTCTTTTTTAGCCTCTCCTATTTCTTTTTTTGCAAAAAGTGCAGCGCCTTTGAAAAAATGCGCCTCTATAGATTTAAATTCTATCGCCTTCTGTGCATAAAAATCTGTTTTCTCAATATTTTTCTGTTTCCAATAATATTCCGCTAAAAATAAATATTCGCGTTTACCATCGGATTCATTACCTTCTCGTTCATATATTTCTGCTATTTTTTCTCTTGCTGAAATATCATCCGGAGTAATTTCTAATATTTTTTGATAAATTGGCAAAGCTTTTTTATATAAACGATTTTTAAAATAAATATCTACAATTTTTTTATAATACTCTAAAGCCTGCTCTTTTTCTCCCTTTTCAAAATGTAATTCACCCAATTTC
>JAOAIN010000205.1 GCA_026414685.1 Candidatus Goldiibacteriota bacterium | reverse complement strand
GTTTTAACCAAATTATTTGCTGACCGCGGCTGTAAAATTTATAGAACCTACCAAATAAACTTTGGCGGAAATATGGATTTTATGAATATGTTAGAGCGTGAAAGATTGCATTCAAAAAAGATTTCAAAAACAAATGCTGTTTTATCTCAAATGGGTAACCCGATAAATCCAGAAGAAGATGTCCATGTTGGTCCGAGTGATTATATACCATGGCTCAAAGACAGAAAATGGTGTTATATAAGAATAGAAGGTTCTAATTTTGGAGAAGCGCCACTTAACCTTGAGTGTAAATTAGAAGTATGGGATTCGCCAAACTCTGCTGGCGTAATAATAGATGCTATACGTTGTGCCAAAATAGCAAAGGATCGTGGAATAGGTGGTATACTTGAAGGTCCATGTGCATATTTCATGAAAACTCCTCCAAAACAATATCCTGACTCAATCGCAAAAAAAATGGTGGAAGATTTTATCAAGGGAAAATGAGTTAAAAAATAAAATGTATTTTTTTTTAAAATTCGCAGAGTTTATTTTAAAAAATATTCCACGTAAGTTTGGATATTTTATTTTTGAATTTTTTTCAATCATTTTATTTTTGTTTTCCAGAACAAGAAAAAAATTTTTAAAAAAAAACTTATCTTTTATTACACAAAATATCAACATAAATAAATCTGCTCTTGATGTATATAAAAATTATAGCCGTTATTACTTTGATTTATTTTCAAAAAAAGAAAAACTTTTAAAAAATATCTGCTCCGATGATAAGTTTGAAAATAATATGTCAAAAATAATAGACATCGTCGGCAAACATCCACTCATAATATTTTCAATGCATATTGGGAACTGGGATTTAGGCGGGTGTTACTTATCTCACAGGCTCCCAGGTAAGATCAATGTGGTGGTTGAAAAATTATCACATGGTCTTTATAAATGGTTTAAAGAAACACGAGAACAATGGCAGATGAAGGTAATAGATGCGGATGATATAAAATCAATGATCAGAGTTTTAAAAAACAATGAGTGTCTTGTCCTTCTTACTGATAGAGATTTAAATAAAAAAGGGTTTATAATGGAATTTTTTGGTAAAAAAGCATACATCCCAGCAGGACCTGCAAATCTTGCTCTTATGACCGGCTCATATCTTGTTATGGGAGCTATGTTAAGGGATAATAAAAACCCTGAAAAATTTGTCCCTTTTTTAGATAATGAATTTTTAAACATAGAAAAATTTAAAAGAACAGAAGAAAATGTAATAAATTTAACAAAAAAAATTATAAATAAAATGGAATGGCTTGTTTCACAGTATCCCCAACAGTGGTGTATGCTACAGCAAATTTTTGTCGAATAACAAGGTAATACAAAATGAAATTAAAAATCAGAAAAATAGCAATAGTCACACCATATTATTATCCACTTACAGGTGGAGTCCAAGAATATGTTTATCACCTAAAAAAAGAATACAAAAAAATGGGATTTTTTACAAAAGTGATAACCGGCGCATCAAATGGAATTTCCCCAAAAGATGAAGATGATGTAATAAGAATAGGTAAAAATCTTCCTTTTATAATAAATGGTTCAACAGGACAGATTGTCCTGGTGGCAAAAAGAAACAAGATAAAAGAAATACTTGATAAATATAATTTTGATATAATTCATTTTCAGGAACCATTTGTTCCATTTTTATCTCATTCCATAATAAAAAATTCAAAAGCAATAAACATTGGGACATTCCATGCAAATTTTGATTCTAATTTTTTCTATAGAATCAGTACAAATTTTTTAAGCCCGCTCTGGGATAAGCTACATGGCAAAATCGCTGTATCAATTTCTGCACGTTCAAGCATTACTAAATATTTTCGCGGAGAAGTTGAAATAATACCAAACGGCGTTGATACCACACGCTTTAATCCAAAGAATCCAAAAATAAAAAAATTTGATGATGATAAAATAAATATACTTTTCACAGGTAGGATAGAAAAAAGAAAAGGTCTTATATATCTTTTAAAGGCATATGCAAATTTAAAAACAAAATTTCCTGATATAAGATTGATAATTGTTGGAAAAGGACCTTTGCTTAACGAGCATCAAAATTTTGTTAAAAAAAATAAATTAAAAGATGTTTTTTTTGAAGGATATGTTCCAATAAAAGAATTACCTTATTATTATTCAACAGCCGATATTTACTGTTCTCCTGCTTTGTTTGGCGAAAGTTTTGGAATCGTTTTATTAGAAGCTATGGCAAGTGGTATTCCTGTTGTTGCTTTTAATATAAGCGGTTATAATGATGTTGTTGCCAATCTTGAAAATGGACTTTTAGCAATACCACGCGATGTTCATGATCTTACAGAAAAACTTGAATTACTCATAAAAGATAAAAATTTAAGAAAAGAACTAGGCAATAAAGGTCTAATCAAAGCCAGAAATCACACATGGGAAAAAATTGCAAAAAAGAATATAAGTTATTATTATAAAATATATGAATCAGTAATGTCAGAAAGAAAAAACACAGGGGCGCTGTAAATGTATTACATACTGAAAATCTTATCATGGTTTATTTCTTTATTTCCACTTAAACTTTTACATTTTATCTCAGGAAATCTAACTCGCCTTGTTTTTACTTTCCTACCATCTAAAAGAAAAAGCATATATGAAAATTATAAACATATACTAACGGTTAAAAACGGCAAAATCCCATCTGATAAAGATATAAAAGATATTATGTCTAAAAATTTTTATAATTATGGTATGTTTTGTGTAGAATTTCTATATATCAATAAAATGATAAAAGAAATAAAATCCGTGCCACCCATAAATGGTGGTAAAGGAATTGAAATTATAAAAAAAGCAAGAGAAAATGGAAAAGGACTTATAATTGCAACACTTCATTTTTCAAACTGGGATATTGCCGGAATCACTGCCGCAGGAAATTTTGCTTCTTTTTGTAAAGTATGGGCAATTGTTGATGATTTAGGTGGTGGATATTCAAAATTTGTTCAGGAGCAAAGAAAAATATATGGAATGAATGTTATCTTACCAAATAAAAATTTAAAAGATGCTTATAAAGCTTTGCAAAATAATGATGCTTTATGTGTTCTTGTGGATAGACCTCTTCCTTTAAATGATAAAACAGGTGTTTTTGTAAATTTTCTCGGTAAAAAAGCTTACGTTGCATCTGCTGCTGCACGGCTTGCTTTAAAATATGGCTCAAATATTATTCTTGGTTATTTAATGAGAGATAATGACTGGTTTTATGGTGTTACATCTGATATAATTAATTACACATTAAGCGGTGATTATGAAAAAGATGTTCAGATAATAACTCAAGCAATATTCAATGAAGCAGAAAAAGTGATTTTACAATACCCAGAGCAGTGGTATTGTTTTAAAAAGATGTGGATGGATTAAAATGCAACCATATATAAAAGAAAAAATCAAAAAGGGCTTTAGTAAAGCTGACTATCATATTCATTCATCCATTGGTGATGCAATTGCAACCCCCGAAGAAATCGTTGATTACTGCGAAAAATTCACAGACCTATCTGTTATTGCAATAACTGATCACGATCAGATAAAAGGTGGAATAATTGCACAAGAATATGCGCTCAAAAAGAAATATAAAATCCAAGTAATTGTTGGCGAAGAAGTCAGCACTACAAGGGGACATCTTATTGGTCTTTTTCTAAAACATAGAATAAAAAGATATACAAATCTCATTGACACCATTAAAAACATTCATGGTCAAGGCGGCATTTGCATAGTTCCCCATCCTTTATCCTGGCTTACAACAAGTATCGGTGAAAAATCTTTTAAAAAAATAATTGAACATCCACATGACGATGTATATTTTGATGCGGTTGAACTTATTAACCCTGCAATAGCAGGAAAAATTACTGATGAAAAGGCAAAAAGAATAAATCATAGCTACTGGAAATTACCTGTTGTTGGTGGCTCTGATGCGCACTCATTGGATGGCATAGGTATGGCATATACAATCTTTAAAGGTAAAACTGCTCAAGATTTCAGAAATTCAATAAAAAATAAAACAACTACTTTTGGTGGAAGATATATGGACTTTAAGGAACATTGGGATTTATTTGTGGAGAAGTTTAAAAGATTTAAGGTATTTTAAAATTTATTAGTATTTTCCTTCTATTTTATATTAAACATCAATATTTTTAAAAAAGGAAGTATTATTTAAAGCCATTATTAGCGAACAATATCAAATCTCATCCTTATAAACACTGGTTCTTCATATCTTTTTATATTTCTTTCATACATCTCTTTTTTATCGGTCCGCATGGTAAAATATCGCTTACCTGCAGCTTCAATTGCTATAAAATCACCATTATCAAATACCTTTTCTATCATTGCAATATGTTTTCCTTTAAAACTTATAATATCCCCTGGCTCAAATTTTTATCATCTTTGAGTATAAATCCATTAGCCCTGCAATATGCTTCAAAATTTTCAACACGTCTTGCAAAACATCTATCATCTGGATTATTCCAACTTTTATTTCTAAAAATTTCAGATTTTTTATTAAAAAAATCTCGCAACTCTTTTTCAAAGTATATACCCGCCTTTTCATAGGATAAATTAATAAGATCAATACATACAATTCCTCCAAATTTAAATCCCACATCCCTGTATTCACCGGTAAGTTGCTCATATGGTCTACCTATGAGTTTCTTTGCGTTATTTAAAGCATCCTGAATATTTAAAATACCATCCCCATCTGCATCATCATCATAAATATTTAAAACCCCATCTCCATCAACATCATCATCATACATATTAATAACTCTATCTTTATCAGTATCCTTATACCTGTGAGACATATAAATTGAAGTATATATAAAGGAAATTAAAAACAGATAAAAGATATTGGCAAAAACTATTATTAAAGTTACTGTTACTAAATTTAAAATTCTTTTTATTTTTTATCTACTGGCACTATTTATTTTTTTCTTATTTTATTTATTGTTTTTTCAACAGCATCCTTTATCTTAGCGGTGCTGTTTTTTGTCTTCTGCATTATTCTCTCAGATTTTTCCATTATATCTTTTAGAACTTTTTTATTAAAAACTGATTTTGTAAATATCTGAACAGATCTACCTATCTTCTTAATCTTGATCTTTATATCGTTTCGTTTTTTCATTTCATCAATTATTTCAGCAGCTTCATTATAAATTATAACTGCATCTTCTCCCACACGTAAAATCCCATCTATAGACATTATAAGATTCTCTTTAAAAATGTTTTTTTGTAATTCAAAATGTGAGATGAATCCATTTTCAATTTTAAAGTAAAAAGATGCAACCGTTCCATTTTCCTTGCCATTTTCTGTTATAACTTTTAAACCTAAGAAAGACGCACCCTTTCTTTCATTAATATTTTCTTTTTCAGAAAGTGGTAAAAGTGTTGTTCCGGAACTGAATATAATTGAATCACCTATATTTTTTATCTGATTATATGGTAAAAATCTATCATCTTTATCCGAAATAACAAAACCATCCACCACAAGATTTTGAATATTAACAAAAACATCTATAACTTTACCAAAATTCTTACCTTCCTGAATTGATATTGCTGGTTTACCTATAACATCCTGATATCTTATCATAGTAATCTCCTTTCAGATAGTTCGCTACATATGTTCGTTAATAATGTTCATTGTAAATGTTCGGTAAAAATGTTTAACGAACATAACTAGCGAACACTTTTTTTAAGATACTTGCTGCCCCTGGCAGTTAATGGTATATTTTTTTTACACATAGGACAATCATTTGGTTCATAAGCGGTCACATCAACTGTTGCAAGAGCGTATGTATCTTCTATACCAAAATCTAGTTCCCCGCCACTGCGATTTATCAAAATACCAACTCCTATTATTTTACAATCATAATTTTTTAAACTATCTATTAATTCTTTTACAGAACCCCCTGTTGTTACAATATCTTCCACAATTAATACCTTTTCTCCTTTTTTAATTTCAAAATTTCTTCTTAAAACTAGTTTTCCTTCTTCTCTTTCCATGAAAATTCCACGCACACCAAGTTGTCTTGCAACTTCATATGAAAGAATGATGCCACCAACAGCTGCGCCTATAACCACATCTGGTTTCTTTTTTTTAAAATGTTTTGCTATTTCTTTTGCCAGTTTTTCAGTATATTCTGGGTGCTGTAAAACCATAAATTTTTCAAGATAAATATTTGAATGTTTACCTGAAGTAAGCAAAAAATGACCAACAAGAAGAGCATTGGTCTTTCTAAAAATATTTAACACCTTTTCCTGATTCATTTTTTATATGCCTCCTGCATCTGATTTATTATTTTTTCAACAACTTCAATTTTATCCTCTGCCTGTATTATGGGTCTTGATACAACTATGTAATCAGCACCATGCTTTATCGCTTCATAAGGGGTCATGATTCTCTTCTGATCGTCTTTTTCTATTTTTCCTATTCTAATACCAGGGGTAACAATTATAAAATCCTTACCACATTCTTTTCTTATAAGACGTATCTCTTTGGGCGAACATACTACTCCATCAGCCCCTGATTTTTTTGCCAATTTCGCAAGATGAACAACCATTTTTTTTACATCATATTTTGTTTTTAAAATATTTTTTATTTCTTTATTCTCAAAACTTGTAAGAACAGTTACAGCAAGGAGTTTTGGTTTTTCAACTTGTAATTTATTGGCTGCATCTTCAATTGCCTGTCTTGCAAATTTTATCATCTTGCTTCCACCCATTGCATGAACATTTAAAAAATTCACTCCTAATCTGGTTGCTTCATAACAGGCGTTGTAAACTGTTTGTGGTATGTCAAAAAATTTTGCATCATAAAAAATTTTTAGTCCCTTTCTTTTTAAAGTCATAACAATTCTTGGCCCATCTTTTGTGATAAGTTGCAGTCCGACTTTATAAAACTTCACAAAAGGCGCAAGTTTATCTATAAGTGTGTAAACCATGCCTGTATCATCAATATCAAGACCGAGTATGAGTTTATCTCTAACATCAAATTCTTGGTCAATATTTCTCATAATTTCCTCCGTGTATCTTTTTAATATTTTATTTTAACTGTATGTAAATTTAAAAAAAAATAAAAGTTAAAAAATTGGCTAAACTTAATAAATTCCTGTATCAGCAGGTTTACCTATTACAAATAGCCAAGAATACTCATATTCTTCTCCAGAAAAACCTTTTGCATTAATTGTTGCAACATAAACGCCATTGGATAAAGGCTTTCTGTTTTGACAAGTAATTTTTTTAGTTAAAAAATCGTAATTTATATTTTTCAATTCTTTACTATTTAATTTAAATTTTATGGTTGCTGTATTTATCTTTGAATCATCTACTAAAGATGCGCTAAGTATGGGAGTTTTATCTTCTGTCACATCACTATCCATTGGGTAAACATCTTTAACTTTCATTGGTTTTTTCATCAATATCTTTTTCAAACTTTCAACCCCAGTTAAATTAAAAATTAATGTCCTATGTAATGCATATCTTGGTGTATCAGAAATATTGACTCCCGGTACAACTGAAAAAGCGGCTCTATATCCTGCTTTTTTAATCATATAAATAACTTCTTTTGAATACAAACCATATGGATAAGCATAGGTTTCTATTGGTATTTTTAATTTTGATTCAAAAAATATCTTTGATTTTACTATCTCTTTTTCAAGAAAAGATAAATATTCATCATCTGACCAGGATGCTTTTCTTTTGGTTAAAACAGGATGGGACCATGAATGGCATCCAATATCTATATTATATTTTAACATCTCTTTAATATTGTCTTCATTTAAATTATTTTTACCACCAAAAAAAACACTATATATATATACAGTAGCAGGATATTCGTATTTTTTAAGAAGTGGAAATGCAATATCATACACAGATTTATATCCATCATCTATTGTTATAATAACAGAGTTGTCAGGGATTGAACCAACCCCATCAAGAAAAGAGAGATATTCTTTCATTGAAATAACATTATAACCATTTTCCTTTAAAAATTTCAGATGTTCATCAAATCTTTCTGAAGATATAGAGAAGATATCTTTCTTTTTTTCATCTATTACTTCATCCACATTATAAAATTTATGATAACACAAAATATTTATAATTTTTTCATCACAAAAAATACGAAAATAAAAAAATAAAACAACTATAAAAAAAATAAGAAAACGAAAAATTTTTTTCATATACTTCCTTGCCTTGTATAATATCTATGGATATATTTTTTCTTTATCCAGTTAAAAAAAATACCAATAATAAAACCAACTATAAAACCTGCCAGCACATCAAATGGATAATGTCCACCCGTGTATACACAGAAAAAAGCAACAAGCAAAAGAAAAAAAATAAAAATAGGTCGTAACTCTTTATAATCATCCCACAACACCACAACAAGTGCAGTAACCATGGCGGTGTGAGTTGAAGGAAAAGCATAATTTAATTTTCTCATATAAACTAAAAAATTAACATCATTAAGATCCACCGCTGGTCTATTTCTTTTAAAAATATTTTTTAAAATAATGGAATTTATTATATTTGTAAGTATAACCGACCATAATGCAAATGCAATATTTATTTTCCCTTTTATTATATCTTTTTTTATAATATAAATAAAACCCAGGAATAAAACAGCGATTAAAAAAACATCATTTGCAAAAATCCACATTATCCTTTCTGCTAAAGGATTATACAATGTGCCGTTTATGAATCTAAAAATTTTTATATCAATGTCTAAAAGAAAATTTTTCACGTTGTTAAATTACCTTTGTTGATCTTTTTATTCTTCTTTTAACCTGTAAAGTGCAGCTCCTTCGTTCTGATAAACAACTTCTCCAATATCGGCGAGTTTAACACAATTGGGAAACAATCTTTTTTCTATGGTGCCAATATAAAAATATTTAAGGCCATATTCTTTCATCATTCTTCTGATATCTATTAAATCTTTAGCGGCATATATATACTCTGTCATTCTGATACGCGATCTAACTTCACCATCACGGCCACTTTGCTGTGAAACCTGATAACCCCATCCAACAAAAGTTGGCATACCTGTGTATATGGATATTCTGGATGAACCAGTATACATCCACTCACCATGCATCTCTAAAATCGGCTCTATTTTTTTAAAATTTTTATTTATCCATTCTATTGTCTGATAATCATATTTATCATAATCACGATATGAACCATAACGTTGTTCTAAATCTTTCATAAATAAAATACCATCAATTTGCGGCTTTTGCTTAAATCCCAAAGAACATAAATCCATTTTTATTATGGAACTTAGTATTGGATATAGTAGTGCAGGAAAAAGTAAAAAAATAAAAGAACCAATAAATATCAATTTACTTAATTTGTTTTTTATAAAATATATAAAAACTGAACCAAAAAGAACAACACTTATTAAGACATAATGAAAATTATGTTTTACTGTTCTTAAATCAAAAATACGAACAACTACGGAAATTAAAAGAAGTGTTATAAAAATTCCAGATATGTATAACCAATCATCTGTTTTTAAATTTGAAAACAATTTTAAATTTTCTAAAATCTTGTAAAGTAAATAAGGAATGGTTATAGAGAGCATGGTCCAGGCAACCATATAAAATTTAAAAACAGTATTCATCCTGCCATCTGCAACAAAATATACTTCTGTGCCCCATATAATACCAACTGATACAAATAATAAAAGCAAAGAAAAAATTTCAGTCCTGTCTTTTGTAAAAAACAAAACCCACAATGTTACAGCAGCCATAACAAATAAAAAAGCAAAAGTATCCTGCACAAATCCAAAAACTATTAAAAATAATATTGCAGAAAACACCATTATATAAAATTTTAATGATAGATTAAAGTTACTGTTTATTTTGTCTGTTACTTTTTCAAAAATTTGCAGTATTTTATCAAAATTTAGTTTTTTTATTTTAATCTTTGATAATGATATTTTTTTAATAAAATTATCTACTCCTTTGCTTAAAACAAAATATATATATGCAAATATTACAAAAAAGAAAACAGAAAAATATTTAAACATGCCATACAATGATACCCTTTCTTCCTTTGAAATCATATGCGGAACTGTTTTATATGGTGATTGAAATTCTGAATGGAATGGTAAAAATAAAAAATAAGAAACTATAGCAACAATTAATGTTGCAACTATAGCAACACCAATAGAAAATAAAATGTTATTTATTAAAATCTCGGGCTTTATTTTTCTAGAAAATTTAAAATTATCTCTAAATAGATTCATCCCAATAACTATAAATGCAAGTGCAATAAAAATAAGCAATGGTGGAAAATTCCATGTATTCATGGGTAACATTGCACCAAGAACAAGAGAAATCATAAACAAAGAAATTAAAATATTACTCCAAGAATCTCCCAAAGTTTTATGAAAATAAATTGTTTTATTTGACTGCAATATCACATTGTAAATAAGTGCAAAACCAAAAACAGTAACAGGAATAACTATGTTATGTGCATGCAAATCACCATACAGATATGAAAAAAATGGCATCTCTGTGATAGCATGAGATGGATAAATTCTTGTTGGATCCCAGATAAATTGAAAAACCCAAATTGAGCCTAAAAAATGTGAAAAATTATTTGCATTGCCAATTTTGTCTAAGATAAATTCAAGAGTATGAAAATTACCAGAAAGCGCAAGTAAAAATGCGCTAAATAATGCATAACTGTATTTTTTTGTCATATTATATGCAAGTGTAAATGCAGTCACAAAACATAATGCAAATAATAGTGATAATGAAAAATTATATGTAAATCTCGGCTCATAGCCAAGTAGTTTTGAAAGTGTTGCAAGCATCAATTGACCCCAATAATAATAATTAAGTGTCCAGCCAGATAACCATGGGTCATGTGGTGGAAATTTTACATCGTTGTATATAGCGGATAAATATGCCATACCCATTGGTTCTCCACCGCCGTTATAACCATGACCTGGCACATTATGTATGTCAGGCACCCATAATTTTATAATTATAAAAAATAAATAGGCTGATAAAAATGCAATTTCTGTATATAAAATATGATTTTTATTTTCTTTAACAAATAAATTTAACTGCGTAAAAATATTTCTATAGACAAAAACACTGAAAATTGCCAGAACAAAAAATAAAATAAATAAATTAACCTGATAAAAATTATAAATACCAATTGACACAATTATCCAGTTTATCCACGCAAAAAGAAAAATGCCCGAAATTTTTGATAATCCGTATCCTTTATCTATAAAATTATTCAATGCTTTAAAATGCAATGGTAGAACCATAAAAGATAAAATCTGCACAAGCAAATACCACATAAAAATAGAAATAAATGGAAGTATCGCAATAGGTTTATCCCGCATCATCCCGATATTTGGATTTGACGCGCCTTTTATTTTTTGTTCTTTCTCAAGTTTTGTTCCAAATTTTGCTCTTATCTGTTGCTCACCTTGTATTAATATCGTCTTGAGCTCTTCTTTTGTTAAATATTTCTCATTTTTAAAAATATAAACATGTGGATGGTCATATAATTGAAACGACTCATCAGCATCATCATCTTTTATTGTGATACCTAAAAATGATGGATAAACAGCTTTTTCATAAACAAGTTTGAAACCTAATTTTTCTGGTTCTTTCATCATCGTGCTATAGTAAAAATAATTTATTGGATATCTTTTAGGTAATCGCAGATATGTGCCATACGCACGTTTATCCGCCATCACAACATAATCTGCTTCATTGAGCCGAAAAGACAATTCCTCTATTTTATTTGGTGTATCTGGCTCCTGCACATTCCATTTTGTTATATTATAAATCCAGCCGCCCCTACCATCCGCATACACAGGCAAGTCATCGCCCCACATCTCATTTAAAATCACTGTTCTTTTTGGTGGTGTTGTTCCTGGCATGATTTCAGGAACATTTTTATAAATCCAACGGGATGCCTGTATCCAGGTATGAGAATTTGTATAAACATTCATAAAAGCAAATCCGTAAAAAGCAGCTCCACCTATGACAACAGCACTTATTAAAACTGCCCATTTTTTTTCTTTGAAAAAAGAAAAAAGGTCATAAAGAAATTTAGCGGTGATTAACGCGAGAAAAGGAGTAAGTGGAAGCATGTATCTATTAAACTTACCAAATGAATTTCCAACAATTAAAAAATAAGGAACCATCCAGGATAACAGTAATAAAATTTCTTTTTCAAATTTCAGTTTGATTACACTCTTCCCTGCAAGAATAATATAATAAAGAAATGCAAAAAAAGCAACTAGCCCAAAAGGAATACCCATTGTATAAAAAACAAGATTTTTTATGTAATATAAATACGGAGTGGTATATAGATATTGTCTATTGTATGGTACATCTCCTTCACCGGTTACAAGAATGCGTCTCTGATAATCCTGGTCACGCATGAAACCATTAAAATCAATTATTGCATAGGGCATAAAAATAAAAAATGCAACAAAAGATACAGCAGCAGCAATACCAAGATTAATCCATGAATTTATTCTTTCTTCTTTCCCTTGTTTTCCTTTTGTTTTTATTGAAAAAAAGTAAAGAAGGTGCCCGGTGAAAATCACCAACGCAGCAGGCAAAGCTGCGGTTTTGGAAGCAATTGCAGCACCATAAAAAATACCAGATAAAATATAATCTAATAATGCTCCATTTTTATAAATCCGCGCAGAAAAATAAACAAGACCCGCTATAAAAAAAGTAACAAATGTATCAACAGTGAAAAAATGCGCAGCATGAATATGAAGAACAGTAAATGCAAGTAATAAAGAAGCGCAGAGCGCAATTATCGGCTTAAAAAGTAACTTTGCTATAAGAAAAATAAAAATAATAGTACCAGTATCAATTAGCCCTGATATCACTCTTGCTCCGCTTATTAGAGCTCTGTTTGTATCAAGGTTTTTTATCCAACCATTATTGCGTAAATCATTAAGAAAATTTTTGTAAAAAGAAAGAATATAAAGTGGCAGTGAGCCATATTGAAGCCCAAGTGGCCTTCCAGGATAATTAAGTGATGGGACTGCATTGCCCACAATCCAGCGCTCATCTGGATGAAATTGTCTATCATGATACCAATCAGGCTGATATAACCTTAAAATAAGCGCCACTAAAATGATTGCTGATAGAATAAAATAAACTCCAGTATTTGAAGACAATTTTATATTTTGTTTTTTAAATGGCATAGTGTCTCCCTTCTTTTTAATTATTTATATTTATCGTTCGCTAGTAATATTCATAATCCATGTTCGCCACAGATGTTCTCTAAAAATGAAAGAATTTTTTAAAACATGTTAATTGAACATTTTCAACGAACATTTTCAGCGAACATAATTGACGAACATTTTTATGATTTATCCAAACTTATAATGTTTTCTTACATCTTCTAAAATTTCCCACTCACATTCAAGACCAGCAGGGAAAGTCACTAAATCTCCTGCTCCAAATGATACTGTTTCTTCTTTTGTTTTCACTATTACTTTGCCCTGCAGGAT
>JAOAIN010000162.1 GCA_026414685.1 Candidatus Goldiibacteriota bacterium | reverse complement strand
AAATCCGGCAACAGAACCTATAATATAAAAAGTAGTATCAACATTTTTTAACCAGTCACGTATTGCTTCATTCATTGCATCTTTTAATGTTTTTGTACCTGATTTAACTGGTATAACATTTGCACCTAAAAGTTTCATCCTGTAAACATTTAATGCCTGTCTTTTGGTATCCTCTTCACCCATATAGATTTCACATTTAAAACCAAACATAGCAGCAACAGTTGCAACTGCCACACCATGCTGTCCTGCACCAGTTTCAGCTATTATTCTTTTCTTTCCCATCCTCTTTGCAAGTAAAATCTGCCCTATTGTATTATTTATCTTATGTGCTCCGGTATGACATAAATCTTCTCGCTTTAAATAAATTTTCGCACCAAATTTTTTAGATAAACGCTGTGCATAATAAAGCGGAGTTGGCCTTCCAACATAATTTTTTAAATAATAATTAAGTTCATCTTTAAATTTTTTTTCTTTTCTGGCTTTTTTATATTCTATTTCTAACTCGTCAATAAGACAGCGTAATGTCTCAGGAGCAAATTTACCACCAAAATCTCCAAAAAAACCTCGTTTATCAGGTAATTTCATCTTTACACCTTAAATTTTTTATTTCTTTGAACAATAATTTAAGTTTTCTTACATCTTTTTTGCCAGGGTATTTTTCAACTGCAGAGTTAATATCAACACCATATGGTTTTAATTGCTTTATTACATCTTTTACATTATGACATCCAATTCCACCAGCAACCAAAAAAGGAACTTTAACTCCTTTTATCAAATTCCAGTTAAATGATTTTCCTGTGCCACCTTTCATTTTTTTGTCATAAGTATCAAAAAGAAAAAGATGGACTGTATTTTTATATTTTTTAATATCATTTAAAATCTGTCTTCTATTTTTTACTCTGATTGCCTTTATTATTTTTGCTCCTTTTATTTTTTTTATATATTGAATGGGCTCATCACCATGTAACTGAACAAAATCCAGTTTTAATTTGTTTATTATTTCATTTACCTTTTTTATATCCTCATTAACAAACACACCTGCTTTTTTTGTAGACATCTTTAAAGCATCTATTATCTTCTTAGCTTTTAAAATAGTTATCTTTCTTGGACTTTGAGCAAATATCATTCCTATAATATCTGCACCTAATTTTTCAGCATATAAAGCATCTTTTATATTTGTAATTCCACAAATTTTTATTAACATAATTCATTGCTCATTTATAAATGTATTTAGTATGTCAGAAGCAAATTTTATAATCTCTTGTTCATTTCTTTTCATAAAACCCGTTCCAATCAAAACTCCATTTATTCTATCTAGCTGCTTAAGTTTTTCTAAATCATCCATATCCTCTATGCCGCTCTCAACAATTACAAATTTATCCTTTGGAATATTTTTAATCAATGATTTTACTTTAGAAAAATTTATTTTAAATGTCTTTAAATCTCTTGTATTTATGCCTATTATTTCGGTGCCACTTAATAATGCTTTTTTTAAATCGTCTCTTGTGTGAACTTCAACAATTGGTGTCATATTTAAAAATCTTATCTTTTTTATAAAATTTGTAAGAATTTTTTTTTCTAAAATTGAAGCAATCAATAAAACAGCATCAGCTCTCGCTGCACGTGATTCATATATCTGATATTCATCAATTATAAAATCTTTTCTAAGTATTGGAAGTGAACAGAATTTTTTTGCTTCTTTTATATAATCCAGGTTTCCATCAAAATATTTTTTATCTGTTAAAATTGATATGGCTTTGGCTCCTGCCTTTTCATATATTTTAACTGTTTTTTCTATACTTATAGATTTCTTTATAAATCCTGCAGAAGGAGACTTCTTTTTTATTTCTGCGATTATGACAAATGGGTTGTTTTCAAATATTTCTCTGAAATTTCTGTTTGATGGGGTTTTTATAATCTCCTGTAGTAAATTTTTTACCGGAATCTTTTCTTTTTTTATTTTTATTTCATTTTTTTTGTTTTTTACAATCTTTTTCAGAATGTTCATAGAATTTCCTCCTAAAATTTTAATTTTAATAACGTTTATTTAAACTGACTTTTCTCTTTATATAATTTCAATTCATTATTCAGTAAATATTTATTAATCAATTTTGACTAAATTCAATGAACTCCTGCATTTTTTTTGCAGCTTCACCAGAAGATATTACATCTGTTGCAATCTTGATACCATCTTTAGGATTATTTGCTTTATCGCATATATAAATTGAAAAACCGGCATTTAAAATTACAGAACTAAAATATGCACCTTTTTCTTTACCTGTAAAAATATCTGTTAAAATTTTTGCATTTTCTTCTGGTGTCCCGCCTTTTATATTATCAACAGAATATTCTTTTTCTAAATATTCAGATGCATAAATCTCATATTTGTTGATATTACCATCTTTTATTTCTGCAGCTTTTGTTTTACCCGAAAGTGCAATTTCATCAAGACATCCATTGCCGCACACAACAAGTCCACGTTTTAATCCAAGTTTTAAAAACACTTCTGATATTTTATCAACAAGATCATAATTAGGCACACCCATCAAATGATGGGTGTTATTTGCGGGATTTACAATTGGTCCTAGTAAATTGAATATAGTCCTGATACCTATTTCTTTTCTTGCAGGCATTGCATATTTCATAGCAGGATGATAGTTTGGGGCAAAGATAAATCCAATGTTAATTTCTTCTATGGATCTTTTCACTTTCTCTGGTGGCGCCTCAATATTCACCCCTATTGCTTTTAAAATATCTGCACTGCCACATCTGCTTGTTAAAGCCCTGTTTCCATGTTTTGCCACTTTTATTCCAGCTGCTGCACATACAATTGCAGCAGCAGTTGAAATATTAAAAGTATTTAATCCATCTCCACCTGTCCCACATGTATCAAGAATAATATTTGCATCAATATTTATTTTTATTGCCTTTTCTTTCATCACTTTTGCTGCAGCGGCTATTTCATCCGCTGTTTCTCCTTTCATCTTTAAACCGGTAATAAAAGATGCAATTTGAATATCGTTTGTCTGGCCTGACATTATTATCTGCATTGCATCTGTCATCTCTTCCTGAGTTAAATCCTTACGTTCTGTTATCTTTTTAATATATTTTTTTAACATTTTACTCCTCCCGCTAATTGTCCTTTACTATTTTTGAACTATTTTTCGCAATATTTCCAAACTACTTTAGAACTATTTTTGCACTATTTTTTAAAATTAAATGTTAAATATCTTTTCTGCATTTTTTGTTGTCTGTTCTATTATTTTAGCGTTGGATATATTTTTTATCTTGGCGATTTCTTCTATGATAAATTTCAAATATGCTGGTTCATTTCTTTTACCTCTGTATTGCTGTGGTGCAAGCCATGGTGCATCTGTTTCAAGAACAATAAATTCAAGAGATAATTTTTTTACAGTATCTTTAAGTATAGATGCATTTGGAAAAGTAATTACACCACCTACACCTATTAAATAACCAATATCAATAAATTTCTGAGCAGTTTCAAAATCACTGGTAAAACAATGAATAACACCTTTTTTTTCTATATCATATTCTTTTAATATATTATAAACATCATCATGTGCATCTCTGCTGTGAATAACAACTGGCAAATTATATTCCTTAGCAACTGATAAAAACTTCTTGAAAATCAATATCTGATTTTCTTTTGAAGAAGGACTTTTAAAATAATCAAGTCCAATTTCTCCAACAGCAACTATATTTTTTTTGTTTTTTATATAACCTTTTATTTCACTGAAAACATCTTCATTAAATTTATCTATATAATGTGGATGAAGTCCTATTGATTTATAAATACCATCTCTATCAAAATCTGCCACTTTTTTATTTTCTTCTATATCTGCGCCTATGTTTATTAACTTTTTAACACCACTTTCAAAAGAGCGTTTCAGCATCTCATCTCTATCCACATCATATCTGGGCTCACATATATGAACATGCGTATCAATGATTATCTGTTCATTCATATAAGATTATTTCTTTTCATCAACTATTCTTGGAAATAAAATTGCAGATTTATTTATTTTATGTCCTGATTTTATCATTCCAAACTTTAACTCTGTTTCTAAACTAAAATTATCTGCTTTATAATCAAGATTCAGCATCTCCCATATCCTTCTGGATGTTTCAGGCATTACCGGTTGTATTGTAAGAGATGCCACCCTTATAACTTCTAGTAAAACATATAAAACATTTGCAAGTTCTATGTGTTTATTATTTTTAAATAAATTCCAAGGTGCTTCATCTTCTATCAGTTTATTTGCCATTTTAATGATATTCCAAACACTTTCCATGGCTTGCGAAAACTCATAATTGTCCATCTTTTCTGAATAAATCTGAAAAAGCGCTTCTATGTGTGAAACTAGCGTTGATATTTTTTCATCAAATAAATCTCTTTTATACTCAGGAACCACATTACTTAAATATTTTTCAAACATATTCAATGTTCTGCTAACAAGATTACCAAAATCATTTGCTAGGTCATTATTATATCTTAAAATTATTGATTCCTCTGAAAACTCTCCATCCTGGCCACTTATAACAGCAGCAGCAAAATAATACCTAATTGCATCAACACCGAAAACTTTTGCAAGATTAATAGGGTCTACAATGTTGCCTCGTGTCTTTGACATCTTTTCACCTTTATTTAATAAAAAACCATGAGCAAAAACTTTTTCTGGAATTTTTAGTCCTGCAGACATAAGCATGATTGGCCATATAATGCAATGAAATTTTATTATATCCTTACCTATTATATGAACATCTGCTGGCCACCATTTATTGAATTTGCTTTCATTTGTAGCAAAACCAACAGCTGAAATATAATTA
>JAOAIN010000111.1 GCA_026414685.1 Candidatus Goldiibacteriota bacterium | reverse complement strand
ATCATTAAAAAAGCAAGGAAAAATTACAAAAAATATTAAATTTTTAGCTCTTGGTGGAGATGGCGGAACTTATGATATTGGATTTCAAGCATTATCAGGTGCAATGGAGAGAAGACACGATATGTTATATGTTTGTTATAACAATGATGCATATATGAATACAGGTATTCAACGCTCATCAGCAACGCCGATAGGAGCAAATACCACTACATCACCAGCGGGTAAAGTTGAATTTGGAAAAAAGCAGCATCAGAAAAATTTAACTGAAATAATGGTTGCACATGAAATTCCATATGTTGCTCAGGTAACAATTGCATATTGGATGGATGCAACAAAAAAATTTGAAAAAGCCTGGTCAATACCTGGGCCGAAATTCATAAATGCTTATTCGCCTTGTGTGCCTGGGTGGGGTTATCACATGTCACAAACAATAAAAATATCAAAACTCGCGGTAGAGACCAATCTTTGGCCGCTATATGAAGTTGAAAATGGAATTTATACCATAACACTTAAAAATCCAAAAGAAAAAAGAAAACCCATAGAAGAATTCTTAAAAACGCAGGTTCGTTTCAGACATCTTTTAAATCCATCATATAAATCAGTTGTTGAAGAACTACAAAATTTTATTGATTGGCGTTATGAGCGTCTTGAATTACTTGAAAAGGCGACCAACCCGAACGCAAAATAAAAATTTATTTTTAAAAAAATCTTGACAAATAAAAATTTAAAGTATATATTTAAACTGAATAAAAAATGTTATTTTAAAATTTTAAGAGAAATCGCCCCAAAAGGGGCTTTTATTATAGATACACAAATGAATAAACGGGGGTGAGATTACATTGAAAAGTTTAGGTAGACACATTCTTGTTGAGTTTAACGGATGTAACAAAGAAAAATTAAATGATTTAAAGTTCATTGAACATTCTATGATAGGTGCGGCAGAATATGCAAAAGCAACTGTAGTTGATGGTGTTTTTCATAAATTCAATCCACACGGAATAAGTGGCATTGTTGTGATTGCTGAATCACATCTTGCAATACACACTTGGCCTGAATATGGTTATGCAGCGGTTGACTTATTTACATGTGGCGAGGATGTTGATCCATGGGATGCTTTTTTCTATTTGAATAAAAAATTTGAAGCAGAATCAAACACAACAATGGAATTAAAAAGAGGTCTTCTTGATGTACCTAATTTAAAAAATAAAGTTGATGTGAAAGAAAAAGTTTTAGCCGGTTGATATTAAAAATATTTTTTATTATAAGGTGAATAATCTTGGATACAAAAAGAAAAAAAGAATTGAAAGAAATATTACTAGAAATGAAACAGAGAAAGTTAGAAGAAATTCAGCATAATCATGATGATAAGGAAAGTATGAATAGTTTTCAGAATGATGCTGGTGATTTTGCCGATTCTGCTAGCAATATTTATGAGAAAGAACTTCATATGGACCTTTCGGAAAAAAATAAACAGATGCTTATAGAAATTGAAGAGGCATTATCAAAAATAGAAAATGGTTCTTATGGTAAATGTGAAAGATGTGGCGATGATATCAGTATTGAAAGATTAAAAGCATTACCTTTTGCAAAAAGATGTATAAAATGTGAACGTGGTTTATCAAAGTAAATTTAGGGATATGACATGGTTCGTTCTCTCATATATGCAGATAATAAAATATTTCAAGAAAATGAACTAAGCAATATATTAAAATATATCAAAAAAAAAGAAAATATTATATGGATAGATCTGGAATCACCTACCGAAAATGAGATTGATTTTTTAATTGATGAATTTAATTTTCATACCATTTCAATAGAAGATGCAATTTTACCCAATGACCATCCCAAAGTTGATTTATTTGAAGATTATATGTTTTTGACCTTATATTCTATTAACATCATGGAACGCATTGATTTAATTGAATTAAATATATTTATAGGCAAAAATTATATCATCACATTTCATGAAGAAAAGATTAATTCTTTAAATAAATTATTCAATGCATTAAATAAAACAATTAATGGGGGAGAGAGCAATGGAAATGTTTTTAAAAAGGGTGCTGATAGAATACTGCATAAAATATTAAATGCTTTAGTTGATGAATATTATCCGGCAATAGAAAAAATTGAAACAAAGATAGCAATTTTGGAGGATAAACTAGTTGAAGAAAGAGAAGAAAAAATAATGGAAGATATTCTTGAACAGAAAAAAAATGTTTTAATATTAAGAAAACTATTTTATTTAGAACGCCAAATTTTAAATAAAATTATAAAAGAAAAAAATATATGTATAAAAGAAATCAATAAAACATATTTCAGAGATATTTACGATCACTTTGTAAATATGCAGGAGACAATAGAAATAATACGTGAAATAATACCTTCATTGATAGAAACATATCATACAATGACTTCAAAAAAGTTAAATAAATCTCTTCATAGATTAACTATAGTAGCAACGATTGCATTACCAATGTTAGCTATAGCTAGTTATTATGGAATGAATGTAGAAATGCCAGAATTTAAATGGGGAATATGGGGTTGGCTTTTTTCTTTATTTCTTATGTTAATTTCTACAATTGCTATATATATTTTACTAAAAATAAAAAAATGGTTTTAAATTATTTTTTTTCTTATGAAAATTTCTAGTGGAAAATTTAAGGGAGTTAATTTATTAAGTCCTGAATCGAAAATCCGTCCAACTCTTATAAAAGTTAGACAAGCGATTTTTAATATTATTAGACCTATAATAAATAATTCAATTTTTATAGATCTTTTTGCTGGAACTGGTGCAATTGGATTTGAAGCATTGAGCAATGGAGCATCAAAGGTATATTTTATAGAAAAAAAGAATTATAAAATTTTACAGAAAAATGCAGAAAAATTAAGGGTTGAAAAAAATTATTATGAAATAATTCCAAAGGATTTTAGGACCGCATTGAAAATATTGAGGAGAAAAAATGTTTTTTCAGATATAATATTTGCAGATCCACCCTACAATAAAGGATATATTGCACAATTATTAAAAAATGATATAATAAAACAAATTATTATTCCGCAAGGTATTTTCATAATTGAGATTTTTAAAAAAGAAAGAGAAAATATAGAACTTTTTTTAAATGACTGGATAATTGATGATGAAAGAAGATATGGAGATATTTTTATATTATTTTTTAAATTAAAGGAAAATATTCATGTATAAACAGAACTCATTTTTTAAAAATATATTGATTAAGTGGATCATAAATACAATTGCATTATTTGCTGTTGTAAAAATAATAAAAGGCATAAACTTAAATGCCACAGGATTTGATGCTGTTATTATCCTAGCTGTTACTGCAGCAATAATAGGTATAATAAATGCATTTATAAGACCAATAATATTATTTTTAACATTACCAATAAATATTTTAACATTTGGTTTATTAACATTTTTGATAAATGGTATTTTATTTGGAATTGCTAGCTTACTTGTAAAAGGTTTTGAAATTACAAGTTTATGGTCTGCTATAATAGGTTATATTGTTTTTAGTATTATATCTTTTATATTGACAGTTATTATAGTGGACAATTAAAATAATTATTACAATAATAGTTTGCACAGTTCTTAATAAACAAGCAATTATCAAGTTGAATTTTTATGATGAGTGCGAGGATGGTGGAATTGGTAGACACGCATGTTTGAGGGGCATGTGGAGAAATCCGTGTGGGTTCAAGTCCCACTCCTCGCACCAGTTTTTATTTTCTTATATGTTTTATGATTTTTAGTTTTTAAATATAATTAAATATAATATTTTTACTGGAGAGGTTGATGAAAAAAATTAAGAAATATTATATTGGTATTGACCTTGGTGGAACAAATGTAGTTGCTGTAAT
>JAOAIN010000244.1 GCA_026414685.1 Candidatus Goldiibacteriota bacterium | reverse complement strand
CATTGTTTTTATTAAATTTCAAATAATACATTTTACTTATTACTTATATTCACTTTCTCCTTCTGGCACTTTTTTTCTTTCTTTTTTATCCACATCTGATTTTACCACATATCCTACAAGTTCGCATTTATGATTATCATTGTCACTTATTGCAAAACCTATATTTTTTGCATACCAATATTTTTTTATTTTAATACCTTTACCATCTCCTTCATCTACATTTACCCTAATATGATATGTATCAAGACGGCCTGCATCAGTTATAATTTTATCCCTTTTTATTACTTCAAATTCAGCCTTTACATTTCTTGTTATTTTGAAAACACCCAATATCTTTGCTTCTGCATAACCTTCATAATTCCATTTCTGTCCTTTTAACAGAGGATATTTCATCATCGGAAATTCAGGAGTAAAAACAACATTTATTGAAAAATTAAATATTGGGAAAGGAAATCGCATTACTTTTAAAAAAACACCTTCATCTAATTTCCTTAAAAGATATCTGATATCAACAGATGGTGCATTGAAAAAATAATAATCAATCCCATCTATATTTTCAATAGAAGTTATATTTGCCTTTATTTTAAGAATTTTTTCTGGTTCGCTACATTTGTATGCTTTATAATACCAGACATTACCAAGACACACAGGAAAAAAAGATGATGATACAGGGAAAGCTGGTTTTGCTTTTGCACTTGATAAAATAAAAACGCCACAGAAGAAATAAATTAAAAAAATTTTTTTCATTTGCTTCCTACAAGAAATTTTGAAATTCTAATTGTGGGAAGTCCATCTGAAACAGGGACGCCTTGTCCATCTTTACCACAAGTGCCTACATCAAATCCAATATCAGAACATATAGCATTTATTGAATTTAAAACATCACTACCTTTTCCCAGTAAAGTTGCATCTCTGACTGGATATGTTATTTTACCATTTTCAATCATATAACCTTCTTTGACATCAAAAATAAATTCACCTGTTACTGTATTTACCTGGCCACCACCCATTTTTTTAACAAATAATCCTTTTTGTGTATCCTTTATTAAATCTTCAGGATTGCCTTTGCCACTTGCAACATAAGTATTTGACATTCTTGGTATGGGTCTATATCTATATGATTCACGTCTGCCACCACCATTTGATTTAACTTTATGTTTTAATGCATTTTCTCTATCATAAATAAAATCACTTAAAATACCATTTTCTATTAATACTTTCTTTACTGCTTTTACACCTTCATCATCAAATGAATAAGAGCCACGTCTATTGGGTAAGGTTGGGTCATCATACACAGTAACTATATCAGATGCAACTTTTTTACCTACCATATCTCTGGTATATATAGAAAGTCCTTTTTCTACCTGATCCGCTTCTAATGAATGTCCCACTGCCTCATGAATCATAGTGCCACCAGCTTCAGATGAAATTATAACTGGCATTTCACCCATTATTTTTTTATCTGTTTCAAGCAATTGTACTACAATTCGCACTGTATCCTTTACCTTTTTCTCTATTAACTTATCATCTATAATTTCATAACCACATAATCCAGAAATTACACTATGAGCTGTTTCTATTTTTCCATCAGCAGAACCAACTATAAAAACAATCAGTGAAGTATATGTTCTTTTATCATTTATAATAAGACCTGTATCATTTATTATCTCTATATCCTGTATTTTTTCTGAATAAGTAATGGTGACCTGTTTTATTCTATTATCTTCAGACCTAGCCAAATCATTTATTTTTTTTAACAAATTTATCTTTTCATTGATATTTATATTATCTGGTGGGATTTTTACGGGATGAATTATGTTGGGCTTTATAAATGAAAGATTTATTTCCTTTTCAGAAGAATCTTCCACAAAGGACCTAGCTATTTCATACTCTTTTTCTAAAGAATTGGTAAAACCAAATAAAGTTTTGTTATTTTTAATAACCCTTAGTCCTGTTCCCTCATCAATACCTGTTGATATTTTATCTATTTTATTATTATCAAATGTTATTAAAGTAATTAGTGACCTTTCTCTGTATATATCCCACAGATCAAATTTTTTTGATGCAAATAATCTGGCGGTTTTATTTTGCGTCATTTTTACTTTCTTTTCTGTCCTCAATTATTGTGATCACTGTCCATAAAATAACAACAAGGGAAAAAAGAAGAATATATAAAAATACAATATTAAAACCGTATTTTATTATAGCATAAACACTTGTTAAAAAAATAAGTCCAAATAATCCTACAATAATCTCATACATCTTTGAGTTTTCCTCCCCTTTTGCTTGCCTGCTTTGCGAGTTTATCTGCTTCTTTATTTTCTTCTCTAGAAATATGCTCTATTTCATATTTAATTTTTTTGTATTTTTTTATTTCAGTTATAAATTTTTTAATTGCTTCATTATTTATTTTATATTCACCCTTTAATTGTTTTACAAGTAATTCACTGTCAGTAAAAACTTTAATATTTTTTATTGAGTGTTTGTCAAGGATTTCAAGCAAACTCAAAAATGCCTTATATTCAGCAAAATTATTTGTCTGCATGCCTATATATCTTGATACCCTCAAAATCTCTTCTTTATTTTTATAAATAATAATTCCAATACCAGCATCACCAGGGTTTCCAGATGATGCACCATCTATGTAGGCTGTGTATACTTCCTTTTGTTTCATAATAATATCCTTTCTAAATTAATCATTGTTCGCTACTTATGTTCTCTAATAATGTTCACCAAATATGTTCGTTGCTAATGTAAAAACATTCTTAGCGAACTTATTAAGCGAACATTAGTTACGAACATGCTTAACGAACGCTTGTATATTTTACTACCTCATATATCCTTTCCAACTCTTTCAGCAACTTCTCCACTTTATTAAGCGGATACTGGACAGCAGAATCAGATAGTGCCTTTTTTGGCTCTGGATGCACTTCCATAAACACACCATATGCACCAGCAGCAACACATCCTTTTGCTATTGTTTCTATATACTCTCTATCACCGCCACTTTGAATACCTGCGCCACCTGGCCTTTGAACAGAATGAGTTACATCAATTATAACAGGATAACCTGTCTGTTTCATATAGTAAATAGATTTTAAATCAACAACAAGATTGTTATAACCAAAAGTATAACCACGCTCTGTGAGTAATATATTATTATTACCTGTTGATTTAATTTTTTCAATAATATTTTTTATTTCATAAGGAGATAAAAATTGACCTTTTTTAATATTTACTGGTTTTCCTGTTTTACCCGCTGCTAGTAAAATATCTGTCTGCCTACATAAAAATGCAGGTATTTGTAGCACATCAACATATTCTGCGGCAAATCTGGCTTCATCAGGACTATGAATATCTGTTAAAATAGGAATTTTTAATTTCTGTCTTATTTTTGATAAAATCTTAATTCCCTTTTTAAAACCAGGGCCTCTATAACTTTTAATTGATGTTCTATTTGCCTTATCATAGGATGATTTAAAAATAAAAGGAATAGATAATTTTTCTGTTATTTCCTGTAATTTTTCCGCTGTCTTCAAAGTAATATCTTCATTTTCTATGACGCATGGCCCTGCAATAAAAAAGAAATCATTGCTTGTAACATTAAAGAATTTTGTTAATTTTACCTTTACCTGTTTTTTTTGATTGCTGTTTTTTGTCTTCATTAACCCATCCTGTTATTATGTTTCTTAAAAGTTTTTCAAGCGGAATATTATACTTCTTTGCAAGTTGCTGCAGAGCAAGATATTTCTCCTGTGCCGATTTGTGCTTTGCTTGTGAAATCTTTAAAAGTTCATTCCCAATCTCTTTTTGTGTTTTTTCATCTTCCATATTTTTCTCCCTTCACAACATTTATAGATTTTTAAAGTTACATAATATTTTTTTATAAATTAATAAATCTAATTAGTAAATTGCTTTTACTTTACTATATTAAATTAATTTAATTATTTCAAATTACTATTTTTTAACATTTTTTTAAAAATTATAACATCTTTTTTCGTATCTATCCCTATGGAATTTGATTT
>JAOAIN010000144.1 GCA_026414685.1 Candidatus Goldiibacteriota bacterium | reverse complement strand
TGGTTCTTTTGCTTTTTTCCTTTTTATTTTTTCCTTCCATATACTATCTTTTTTATTATATATTCAAACATTTTTATAGTGTTATTATAGTAGGACCACTTCTTGTGAATAAGTTATTAAATGGTTTTTATATGACTTTTTCTTTAATGATTCTTTTATCATCCATTGCTGCTTCTATTTCTGTTTTATACTTAAGCAGAGAAACAGAATTTCTTTTTTCAACCCCTGTGCGTATAGAGACAGTTTTTATATTTAAAATATATAAAATTTTAAATTCAGCAGGATGGATGATTATTGCCATAGCATTTCCTGTTTTTTTTGCATATAAAAAAGTATTAAAAATAGATTTTTATCAATATTTTTTTATAATTTTTTCTCATATTCCTTACTGTATGATTTTAACTTCTCTTGGAGTGATTTTGACTTTGCTTCTTGTGTATTTTTTTCCAGCTGAAAAAGTGAGAAATTTTTCTATAGGCATACTAGGTATATTCATGGCTTTTGTGATAATTTATTTCAGGACGCTACAGCCGGAAAAACTTACAGCTGCCAGTTTTGAACAGATGGGAGAATTCATAAAAGCATTGAGTGCTCCTGAGTTTATTTTGTTTCCACATGTTCAGTTTGTAAATATAGTAAGAGAAATCACAGTAAAAGGTGTTTTACTTGGATTACCATCTTTTTTAATTTATTTTTCTATTGCGTTATTGTGTTTTTTAATTACACTATTTTTTGCAAAAAAATTTTATTTTTTAAGTTATGGTAAAAAGGATTATTATAAAAAAGAAAAAACAAAAACTCTTGATTTGAATTACAGGAGAAAAAATTTTTTTATAAATCAGTTAATAAAAGATTTAAAATGGAGTTTAAGAGATACAACTCGTTGGATGCAGATAGTATTTTTAGGTGGGCTAATTGCCATTTATTTATTTAATCTATATAAATTACCAGAAGAATTATATAATCTAAGACAAATGATATATTATTTGAATATTTTTTTTATTGGCTTGATACTATCTGCAATTAGTGCGAGATTGATATTACCATCTATAAGTATTGAGGGGCGCAGTTTCTGGATTTATAAGGCAGCACCTGTATCTCTATCTAAATATATATTTTATAAATTATTTGAATATGGTATTTTTATTTTTCTTCTCGGCACATTTATTACTTTTATTTCAATAAAAATATTAAAACCTGAAAATTTTGTCGTTTTTTTGACAGTATTTACCATATCTGCAATAACAATTGTTATATCCTGTATGGGGGTGGGGTTTAGTGGGTATTTTGCGGATTTTAACATAAAAAATCAGGAAGATATACTTACAGGAGTTCCTGGTATTGTATATATGTTTGTTTCAATTTTTTTTATTCTTTTGATTTTTTTGCTTGAATCTGATATAATAAAAATGTATTATATATCGCAACTTGTTAAGACAAAGATTTTTGAAATTAAGAGATATACAATAAATTTCATATTAATTTTTTTTATCTCTTTTTTATTTTCGGTTTTGCCTATATGGGCTGGAATAAAGAGGCTAAAGGAAATAGAAATTTAAAATATATCTTAAAGGTGTAATATGCATCTAAAAGAAAAATCAATAATAGAAGCAGGCCATATTACTGAGGTGTATGGTCCTGTTCAGGCGCTTAGAAATTATTTGATAACAAACTGCAATAATTTTATTTATATATCCCATCCATTTTCTTATTCAAAACTTGAAGGAACAGAAGTAATATATTATAAAAATGGAAAAGAAGAAAAAAAAGAAAAAGGTCATAAAAGAATCGGATTTCAATTTTTGCAATGGATTAAAGATTTCTTTTTTAATATTAGATTTGGTTTTAAAATAAAAGGTAAGATAGACATTTTTATTGGCGTTGATAATTTGAATGCTTTTTCAGGTATTATTTTAAAAAAATTAGGCAAAGTAAAAAAAGTTTATTACTATATCATAGACCATATGGATAGAAGATTTAAAAACCCATTTTTTAATTTTTTATACAATCTGATAGATGGTATTGCATGCAAAAATAGTGATATCATTTGGAGTCTATCTCATCGTATTCAAGATGCAAAAAATAAAAGATTCAAATTAAAGGCAGAAAAAAATATAGTAGTCCCTGTTGGAGTTGAACTTGAAAAAATAGATACTTTCACCATGGATGAAAAACTTTCTAAAAAAACCATGGTTTTCATGTCCATGCTTGATGAAACCAAAGGTGTTGATATGATGATAGAAGCAATGAAAGATATTGTGAAAGCAGTGCCTACGGCAAAACTTCTTATAATAGGCACAGGACCTTATGAGGGTAAATTAAGGGAACTGACCGAAAAACTTGGGCTTACAAAATGTGTTGAATTTTTAGGGGTGATGGATCATGATACTTTGTTTAAATTTATACCCCATGAACGCATAGGTATTGCATCATATAAAAATGAGCGTAATAGTTATACTTATTATGCAGATCCTACAAAGCCCAAAGAATATTTAGCATGTGGGTTGCCGGTAGTAATAACAGATGTCCCATGGATTGCAGAAGAGATACGAAACAGACCTATGGGAGTTGCTTGTCAGTATTTTAAAGAAGATATAGTCAGAGCTTGTATTAAATTATTAAAAGATGATGCCTTTTATCTTATATGTCTTAAAAATGCAATAGAATTTACTGCCAATTTATCATGGGATAAAATTTATAATGAAGCATTTTCAAAAAGCCCGAGTTAAGTAAAAAAAATTTAGTTTGGCAATCGGTGCAATGGGCTAAAATTTTATGTCATTTGAAAAATTTTTTGATTGGTAATTTGTATTTTGTTTAAAGCAGTTAAATTTGAAGATTTAAAATCTGAAAATGTTAAAATTTTATAATTAGGAAGTTTTTTTATGGAATTTATTTTTTACGGTGGGGCAAATGAAATAGGTGGGAATAAAATTTTTGTTTCTGTATCAAAGACAAGGATTTTTCTTGATTTTGGTGAGCCGTTTGACAGGGGAGCAGGGATATATAGTGGCCTTGATTTTGTTGCTACTCGGGATAAACTCGGTTTGCGTGATTATTTTGAATTTGATTTATTGCCAAAATTATCAGGGATATATTCAAAAGATGCATTAAAATATACTGATTTAAAATATAAAAAACCAAAATATGATGCTGTTTGCATATCACATATCCATAGCGACCATTTTGCAGATGTCCCATATATTGATTATAAAATCCCAATTTTTTTAGGTTATGGAGCCAATAAACTAAATAATTTATTTAATGAAATTTATTCAGGTTACAAGACAGATATTTCAGCAAATAAAATAGTGGAAGTAAAAACAGGTGGCCAATATAAAATAAAAGATGCACAAGTCATACCTATTCATATGGACCATTCAATACCAGGTGCGTATGGTTATATCATAAAAACAGATGAAGGAAATATTGCATATACAGGGGATTTTAGGTTTCACGGTTTTAAACCAGAAATGACAGAAGATTTTATGAAAGAAGCAAAAAAACATAAAATAAAAGTTTTAATTACAGAAGGAACGCGAGTAAAAAAAGAAGAAGAAAAATTATTTACAGAGCAGATAAATGAGTCAGATGTTGAACAGAGATTTTATGACACAATAAAAAAGACAGATGGAGTCACATTTGTGCAATTTTCATTTAGGAATATAGATAGAGTTAGGAGTTTATGCAATGCAGCAAAAAGAGCCGGGAAAATACTAGTTGCATCCCCTGGCTTTTTATACACAATTGAAAATGCAAGAGAACTTGTAAATGGATTACCAAAAATTAAAGGTAATTCTGATATAAAAGCATTTATAAAAGATGTGGATGTGCCAGCCGAAGAAAAGAGAACAAGAGAATATGCCAAAGAGTATTTGAAAAAAGGTGTTGATTACAGATGGGTTAAAAGAAATTTAAAAGATGTTGTGATGTTTTTATCAATGTCAGAACTCACTCAGATGATAGATATACAGCCGAAAAATGGCACATTTATTTTTTCTATGTCAGAGCATTATTTAGAAGGAGAAGGAAATGAAGAGTATAGGGAATGTTTAACAAAATGGATAAATCATTTCGGGCTTTCATTTGTGCAGATTCA
>JAOAIN010000089.1 GCA_026414685.1 Candidatus Goldiibacteriota bacterium | reverse complement strand
TTTAATGAGTTTAAATTATATTGAATTTTTTATTTCAAGATATACATATATGCCTTCCATGTTTTTTTATATATCTTCAGTTTTTGTTAAATTATTTGGTTATAATATTTTTTCTTTAAGATTTGTCTCTGTGGTGCTTGGGACTTTAAGTGTGATTGCTTTTTATTTTTTGTTAAAAGAAATTTTTAAAAACTGGCAAATTGCAATTTTCGGAGCGTTCATATACACTTTTTCAAGATGGCATTTAAATTTTTCAAGAATTGCGTTCCTTGGTATGCAAACAGTTTTATTACTTACTGTTTTTGCATATTTTTATATAAAAGCTTTAAAAACAAACAGGACTTTATTTTCAATCTTTGCAGGAATATCTCTTGGTATTGCAAATTATACCTATGGAGTTGTATATTTTATTCATTTCGTTGTTCTATTTCATTGTTTGTTTTTATTATTTAAAAATTTTAAATTATTTTTTAAAGAAAAAATTTTCATTTATTTGAAAATTTATTTATTGGTAATTATTTTATCCATGCCACTTATTATTTATGCAATAAAAACTCCCACGTTATTCTTTCAGAGGGCAAATGATATTTCTTTTTTTAATGAAATTAAAAGCAGTAAGTCGTTGGAGCCGCTTATAAAAAATATTACTTCATATTTGCTGTGCTTTAATTTTGAAGGAGATTATAATGGCAGGCACAATCTTTATAAAAAACCACTTTTTGATTATCTATCAGGAATTTTTTTCGTAATGGGTGTTATTTACTCATTTTTTACTCCTGGTTTTAGATTTTTTATTTTATGGCTTGCTATCATGTTTATTCCAGGCGTTATATCTATAACAATAGAAACTCCACAGTTTTATAGGATTATCGGCGCAATGCCAGCTGCTTTTATAGTAATTATACTGGGAATATATAAATCCATAGAAACAATAAATAATATAATAAAAAATAAAAAATTTGTCTTTATTATGTATTTGATAACCTTTCTATCAATTTCTGTAATGAATTTTTATCAATATTATTTTTTATATCCCAAAGCAGAGGGGACGTATCTTTCATTTTCTCCTGAAGCATCGCGTATAGGTCAATTTATCAATGAACATAAAGATTATCTTGTTATAATCTCGCCTGCAAGAAATATGTATGGTTTTTATCAATGGGAACAAAGGGTTATATGTGATTTTTTAACATATAAAAAATCAGAATATAAAATTCTCACGGACTCTATGGTTGTTTATAGGGCAGAACTAGAATATTTAAAGAAAAAGGGTATTGTAATTATTTTAAGACCATCTGATAAAAAATGGATAGAAATGATAGAACACCAGTATAAAGATAGATTAGAAAAAAAGGAAGAATATAAAAATCCATTTAACAATGAACCAATTTTTTATTGCTATTATATCAGAAAGGATGATATTATTATTTCAAAAGATACAGACTTGATAATAAGAATGGAGTGAATTTTGAAAAAGGAACTTGAATTTACAATTGACAGAAATTATATTGCTTTTAAAGAAACATTGAGTGTTAGAGAAGCAATCAAGAGATTGAGAAAAAGTGCAAGTGAGGATATGATTTTCTATGCCTATGTTATTGATAATAGGCGAGTTTTAAAAGGTGTGTTGTCTCTACGTTCTTTGCTGGTTGCCCAACCACAGAAGAAATTATCAGAAATAATGAAGACAAAAATAACAGTTGTTAATGAAAAAATGGATGATGAGGAAATTTCTCAGTTGTTTTTAAAGACCCGATTTTTAGCTTTGCCTGTTGTAGATGATGCTTATAGATTAATAGGGACAATGACATTAAAAGATGCCATAAACGTAGTTCGTATGGAAAATATAGAAGATGTTTTAAAAATTCAGGGTGCAGATATAAATGCATTTGATAAATCTCCGATTAAAAGAATACAATCAAAACTGCCATGGTTAATTACAACTATAATTAATGGTATTATATGTGGGTTAATACTAAAGAATTATGAGCCAGCATTAAAAGATTTAATTGCTTTGGCATTTTTTATTCCATTAATAACAGCAATGGGTGAAAGTGTGTCTGGACAGTCATCTGCAATAGCTTTAGAAGGTATTTTATTAGGGAAAATAAAAGAAAAGGCAGCTTATTTGATAATTTTAAAACAAATAATTGAAGCATTGATTATAGGTGGAATAATTTTCTTAATTGTATGGTTATTATCTTTTATTTGGCTTGGAAATTTTATAGTAGCTACTATTGTTGGTATAACAATAATCTTTGCTATATTATTTGCAACGCTTATAGGTGTATCAATGCCTATAATTTTAAAAAAAATAAATTTAGATCCAGTAGTATCATCAAATCCATTGGTTTTTGCGATTTCAGATGTAAGTATATTAATTTTTTATTTTACTTTATCTATATGGTTTCTTAAAAAAATTTGATATAAGGATTTATATGAATAAATTATCAGTTTTGTTTTTGATGTTTTTTTTAATCAAATCAATTATTTTTTCTTATGAATATAATTTTAATAAATACAAATTTGAAGTTTATTATCTTATAAAGGGGCAGATGAAAAAAAATAAAGAAAGACCAAATTTTGGATGGAGAATTTTAAAAACATTTCCATTAAGTGTTAAAGAATATACTTTTACATCTCAGTATTATGATTATAATTCAACAGAAATAACTGAACTGGCAAATAAGATAAATGAAAATTTAAAAGAATCAAGACAAAAAAATGCAATACATATTGCTGATGAAATTTTTAGATATATCCAGAATAATATTTCCGATAGAGAAATAATAAAAGAAATAAAAGATAACCCACACAAGATTTTTTTTTCATATCGGCAAGTTTTAAAAGAACAAAAAGCGTGTGATGTTGAAAAGTGTCGTCTTGCAATTACTTTATTTAGATATTTTACGATACCTGCTAGAATGGTTTATATAAATAATCATTATGCAGTAGAATATTTTATAATGCCATTGAAAGGAAAAGGCGATTGGTATTTGATGGATTTTTATAATAATGAAAATATTGAAAGTGAGAATACTATACCTGTTTACTGGCATCCACTTGATTGCAGAGAATTATTAAATGAGATGTGGACAAATAATTGTTATGTTAATATGCTTGAAGTAAAGGATATTTTATTAAACCCTGATGAACAGGAAGCAGA
>JAOAIN010000084.1 GCA_026414685.1 Candidatus Goldiibacteriota bacterium | reverse complement strand
AGGATGAAACTTTTAGGTGCAAATGTTATACCAGTTAAATCAGGTACAAAAACATTAAAAGATGCAATGAATGAAGCAATACGTGACTGGTTAAAAAATGTTGATACTACTTTTTATATTATAGGTTCTGTTGCCGGATTTCATCCATATCCTGTAATGGTCAGGGATTTTCAGTCAGTTATTGGGTTTGAAGTAAAAAAACAGGCAAAATATTTTGAAGGAAGATATCCAGATTATTTGATTGCCTGTGTTGGTGGTGGTTCAAATGCAATGGGTTTGTTTTATCCTTTCCTGCAAGATAAAAGCATAAAAATGATAGGGGTAGAAGCTGCAGGTAAGGGTCTTAATACAAAATATCATGCTGCAACATTATCAAAGGGTAAAATAGGAATTTTGCATGGCTCAAAATCATATGTGCTACAGGATAAATATGGACAGATATCCACCACACATTCAATATCAGCAGGTCTTGATTATCCTGGCGTTGGTCCTGAACATGCATATTTAAAAAAGACAGGGCGCGTAAAATATGTTTCTGTAACTGACAAAGAAGCCATAAAAGCATTTTTAGATTTAAATAAACTTGAGGGAATAATGCCAGCTCTTGAATCAGCGCATGCCCTTGCTTATTTATCCAAGATGAAATTCAAAAAAGATGACTTTGTGGTTGTGAATTTATCCGGAAGAGGAGACAAAGATATTAATACTATTATGAGTTTGAATATATGAACAAAAGTTAAAAGTTGAAGGTTGAAAGTTAAATTTATATAAATAAGGATTGTCATGGAAAATCGTATAGAAAAGATTTTAAAAGATAATTCAAAAAAAGTTGTCATTTATACAATGGCAGGATATCCAGATCTTGAAACAACAAAACAGTTAATAAAATTATTGGATACTGTTGGTGTTTCTCTTATTGAACTTGGAATACCATTTTCCGATCCAGTTGCAGATGGCCCTGTAATACAATCAGCTGGAGAAGTTGCATTAAAAAGAGGGACTACCATAAAAAAAATATTTAAACTTGTAAGAGAAATCAGAAATGATGTGAAAATACCTATAGTTGTGATGACTTATTACAATATTATTTTTAATTATGGAAAAGAGAAATTTATAAAAGATGCAGTAAAAGCAGGTATTGATGGTGCAATTATTCCGGATCTTCCATTTGATGAAGAGGTGGATTTTTATAACTACGCAAAAAAATCCAATTTTTATATAATTTATTTAGTTGCTCCAACGAATACTATAACCAGAGCCGAAAAAATTGTGGAAAAATCAATGGGCTTTGTGTATTATATACTTTTAAGAGGTGTTACGGGTGTAAGAAACAAAAATGAATCGGATTTAAACAGGCTAATAGAATTGAAAAAATCCACAGATAAACCTTTTTTTGCAGGATTTGGAATATCAAAACCACAACAAGCAAGGATGATTTTAAAATATGCTGATGGAGTAATAATAGGCAGTGCTTTTATTGATGAAATTTCAAAATACATAAAAAATAAGAGTTTATTGTTAAAAAAAGCAAAAAAATTTATAAAGGAATTTATCAATGAAGCAAAAAAAGCATCTTAAAAATAAAAAGCGGATACCTCCTTCAAAAGAAATTTCTTCTTCTGCATCTAAGTATATTTCAAAAATCATTAATATGGAAAAGGAAATCAGCATACTTGAAAAGGTTGTAGATATAACCAGTAAAAATTTTGATTTAAATAAAATACTTGATAAATTTCTATCAATCGCTATGGATGCTGTAAATTCAGATGCTGCATCACTACTTCTTATAGATAAGATTTCAGGAATGCTTTATTTTGCAGCAGCAAAAGGAAGTAAAGCTGAGCAACTTAAAAAATATAAACTTGCTCTTGGAGAGGGCATTGCTGGCTGGGTGGCACAGACAGGACGTCCCATAATAACTCCGGACGCCCAGAAGGATAAAAGGCATAAAAAACAGATAGGCAGAGAGATAAATTACATAGCGCATAATATTTTATGCGTTCCAATAAAATTTGAAGATGAAGTTATAGGTGTTTTTGAGTTTTTGAATAAAAAATCAGAAGAGCCGTTTAATGATGAAGATCTCAAAATCATTAACTTGTTTACTCCATATATAGCAGCGATTATTAAAAATGCGCAATTACTTATTGAAAATAATCAGAAAATAAAACGGCTTGAACATCTCACTGAACTTACAAAACATATAAATTCTACTCTTGAACTCAATAAATTGCTTGATAATATGCTGCAGATATCAACAGATATGCTACAGGCAGAAGCTGGTTCCATATTACTTTTAGATGAGGATGGGGATGAACTCATATTTGCCGCAGCAACAGGTGAAAAAAAAGATAAGTTAAAAGATATAAGGGTTCCTGTGGGTGAGGGCATTGCTGGATGGGTTGCAAGGGAGAATAAATCGGTTCTTGTTGCAGATGCACAGAATGATCCGAGATTTTTTAAAAAGGTTGATCAGAAAACATCTTTTAAAACAACTTCAATAATTGCTGTCCCATTGCTTACCAAGGATAAACTCATAGGTGTTGTAGAGGTTTTGAATAAAAAGGACAATCAGTTATTCAATGAAGAGGATAAACAACTTCTTGAAGCATTCGCAAATCAAGCTGCTGTTGCAATAGAGAATGCAAAATTATATGAAAATTTAAATAATATGTTTTTAAATACAGTCAAATCACTTGCAGCAGCGATTGAAACAAAAGATATATATACACGTGGCCATTCAGAACGTGTTACAAAATACAGTGAGTTGATAGCAAAAGAACTCAAATTGCCCGATGAGGATATTCATGAGCTGCGTCTTGCAGGACTGCTTCATGATATAGGAAAAATCGGAATAGATGAGAGTATATTAAGAAAACCGAGTAAATTGACAGATACAGAGTTTAAGGAGATAAAAAAGCATCCTGTTTATGCAGCAAATATTCTTGAGGCAATACCACAGATGAAAGAAATTATTCCGGCTATAAAACATCATCATGAGAGATACGATGGAGAAGGTTATCCGGATGGCTTGAAAAATGATGACATCCCTTATTTTGCCAGGATTTTAAGCATAGCGGATACATTTGATGCAATGTCATCAAACAGACCATACAGGGATGCACTGCCACTGGAAATTTGCTTACAGGAGATAAAGGCTTGTTCTGGTACACAATTTGATCCGGAAATTTCAAATGCTGCAATAAAAGCATTAAAAAAGCATTTTACATCAGAATTAGAAAATAAAAAAGAAAAGGAGAGTTAAAATGGTTGCATGGTTTCACAGACCCAAATACACTATAATAAAGAAAACACAAGGAGAAAAAGATGTAAAAATTCCAGAAGGAATGTGGATTAAGTGCGAGAAGTGTCTTGCAATAATACTGAAAAAAGAAGTGGAGGATAATCTGGATGTATGTCCAAAATGTAATTATCATAACAGAATTACTGCAAAAAGAAGGATAGAAATAACTATTGATGCTGGAACATTTAAACCTATGTTTGAAGAAATTAGGACTGTTGATTTTTTAAATTTTCCTGAATACAAGGAAAAATTAGAAAAATCTATGAAAAAGACATCCTTAACCGAGTCAGTACTTACAGGTATAGGAAAGATAAATGGTATGGATGTTGCAATTGCAGTTACTGATTTTTTCTTTATGGGTGGCTCTTTGGGATCTGTTATGGGGGAGAGAATGAAATTGATGATAGAATATGCAATTGATAAAAATATACCTTTCATTGCAATTTCTGCTTCTGGTGGTGGAGCTAGGATGCATGAGGGTATTATGTCATTGATGCAAATGGCCAAAATATCAGCAGCACTTGCTAAATTATCTGATGCAGGGCTTCCATACATATCTGTATTAACAGATCCAACCGGTGGGGGTGTTACTGCTTCTTTTGCTATGCTTGGTGATTTAAATATAGCAGAACCTGGTGCGCAGATAATGTTTGCAGGACCAAGAGTGATTGAGCAGACAATAAAACAAAAACTACCTGAGGGTTTTCAGCGTTCTGAATTTTTATTAGAACATGGTATGATAGATATGATAGTTCACAGAAAAGACATGAAACAGACATTATATAGAATTTTATCTGATTTTATGGCATATAGAAATAATAATGACAAAAAGTAGTGACTTATTTTTTACGTTTATTTGTGTATTTATATGTAAAAAATGGACTTTTAAGTTTGCAAAAGTGTCATGTTTTAGATATGGAAAATATGCATCTTTCATTTCTGCAAAAACTGGTATTTAGTATAACCAAGACAACCATTAAAGGGGGATAATTTAGACAAAAATGAATGACATATACAAATATCTTCAAAGTTTAAATGAATTTAAGTTTGATTTTTCCCTTGATAGAATTAAAAAGATTTTAAAATATTTAAATAATCCACAAAATAATTTTAAAGTTATACATATTACAGGTTCAAACGGCAAAGGAACTGTTGCACATTTTCTTTCTAGTATATTTGTAAATGCAGGTTATAAAACTGGCTTATATACTTCACCACATCTTATTGATGTTAGGGAAAGGATAAAAATAGATAATAAATTGGTGAATAAAAAAATATTTAATGATTGTGTATTACTTGTAAAGAAAATAACAGAAAATAAAAATATAAAACTCACTTATTTTGAATTTTTAACTGTGGTTGCCTTTTTGGTTTTTAAAAGACAACAAGTCAAAATTGCAATAATAGAAGTTGGGTTAGGTGGCAGATACGATGCTACAAATGTAGATTATAAAAATAAAATTTTAAGTATAATAACATCTATAGATTTGGAACATACAAATTATCTTGGCAAAACAAAAAAATTAATACTACTTGAAAAAGAAAAAATAATAGGTGATGGATTTGCTGTCTGCAATATAAAAGAGAAAAGATTAAAAAAGTTACTTGTGAAATTACACGGAAGAAAAATTTTATTTCCACAGGATTTATTTGAAATTAAAAAGACCATTTTCAAACAAGATGGACTTGAGATTTTGATTACTTCCAAAAATAGTGAGTTAATAAAAGTGAAAACAAAAATGTTAGAGCTGATTCAGACAAAAAATGTTTTAACGGTTTTGACCGCTATTCATTTTTTAAATAAAAGAAAAAATTTTCATATTAATGATAAAACAATACTTACAGGGATTGAAAAAACATTTGTCCCTTGTAGATTTACAAAACATAAAAAAGGTTATTATTTAAGTGTTGCTCACAATCCTGCTGCAATAGAACAGATGTTAAAGACGGCTAGATTGATAGCTGGAAATAAAAGAATTGTATATATTTATTCTTCTTTAAAGGATAAGGATATAAATAGCATATTTCGTATTTTATCAAAAGATAAAAATATCTTTGTAATTCTAACTCAGATAAATAATGAAAGGGCAATAGATATTGAAAAATTAAAGAAAAATATAGTAAAATATTGTATCAAGCATAAGGTGGAAATAGATAATTTTAAAGCTTTAAAACTTGCGTATAAATTAAAAAAGGACGGTATTATTGTGATAGGTGGCTCTTTTTACCTGGTAAACAGGTTTATTTAATTAATTTTAATTTATGTTCTCTAAAAATGTTAGTTTAAAATGTTCGTAAAAGATGTTAGTTAAAAATGTTAACGAAAAATTATTTTAACTTTTTACATTATTAGCGAACATTAGTTGCGAACATCAGTAAAAACATTTTGGGCGAACAGTTTCATAGATTTGGAGGTTTTGATGTTTATAATTGATGATATAAAAGTAATTTTTAAAAGAGATCCAGCAGCGAGAAATATCATAGAAGTTCTTTTCATGTATCCTGGCCTTCATGCGATAATTTTGCACAGAATAGCGCATTTTTTATGGAAATTAAAAATACCTTTAATACCCAGGATGATTTCTGCTTTTTCCAGATTTTTAACAGGCATAGAAATACATCCAGGAGCAAAGATAGGTAAGCGATTTTTCATAGATCATGGTATGGGAGTAGTTATTGGTGAGACTACAGAGATAGGCGATGATGTTCTTTTATATCAGGGCGTCACACTTGGTGGCACAGGCAAAGAAAAGGGCAAAAGACATCCAACTCTTGGGAATGATATTGTTGTAGGTGCGGGTGCTAAAATTTTAGGACCAATAAAGATAGGAAATAACTGCAAAATCGGAGCCGGTTCTGTTGTCATAAAAGATGTCCCGGATAACTCAACTGTTGTTGGAGTCCCAGGAAGGATTGTCAGAATAAAGGGTGAAAAAAATCCTGAAGATTTATTATTACATGGAAATTTGCCTGACGTAGAAAAATCAGAAATAAAGAAACTTCAAGAAAGAATCAATAAACTTGAAAAGATGTTAAAGAAAAGAAAAAAGTAGGGATTTACTATTATCAGGAAGATTGATTTTATATATTTTTTTAATTTCAAAATCCAGCAAATTTGCAAATTTGTCAAATTTAGTTTATTTGATAAATATGGTAAATGTGGAAGTGGTAGATTTGGTAGATGCGATAGATTTTATAATGATTAATTTTACAGGTGAAAAATGTCTAAAATTCCAGAAAAAATAAAAGAAAAAATAAATAAATTAAGAAAAGAGATAGAATATCATAATAAAAAATATTATGTAGATGCAGAACCAGAAATTTCTGACTATGAGTATGATATGTTGATGAAAGAACTCATAGAACTTGAAGAAAAATATCCTGAATTAAAGACACCTGATTCACCCACGCAGCGAGTAGGAGGAGAGCCATTAAAAGAATTTAAAACAGTTACTCACTCTGTTCCTATGTTATCTCTTGATAATACATATTCAGAAGAAGATTTACTTGAATTTGATAAGAGAATAAAAAAAGTAACTGATAATTACACATATACAGTTGAATTAAAAATAGATGGTGTTGCAGTTGCCCTTCGTTATAAAAATTTATTACTTGATATAGCAATTACTCGGGGTGATGGTGAGCGTGGAGATGATGTGACAGCCAATATCAAAACATTGCGTCAGATACCGCTTAAAGTTGAAAGTGATGATATATTTTTTAAAGATTTTGAAGTTCGTGGAGAAGTGTATCTTTCTAAAAAACAATTTGAAATAATAAACGAAGAAAGAGAGAGAGAAGGCCAGCCATTATTTGCAAATCCAAGAAATGCAACAGCAGGATCTTTGAAATTGCTGGACCCTAAAATAGTTGCAAAACGTAAATTAAACATATTTGTTTATTATATTATAAATCCTGAAAATTATGGTATCAATACCCAGTATGAAGCACTTGAGAAATTAAAAAAGTTAGGATTTCCAGTAAATGAAAACAATAAAAAAGTAAATTCAATAAAGGAAGTAATTGAATATTGCAATCTGTGGGAGAGAAAAAGAGCAGAATTACCATATGTTGTAGATGGCGTTGTCATAAAAGTTAATGAGTTTTCAAAACAGGCTATATTGGGAGCAACAGGTAAGAGTCCAAGATGGGCAATTGCATATAAATTCAAGGCAGAGCGAGCAAAAACCAGATTAAAAGCAATAACTGTGCAAGTAGGTAGAACTGGTATTTTAACACCTGTTGCAGAATTAGAGCCAGTGCATATATCAGGAACAATTGTAAAGAGAGCCACCCTTCATAACGAAGATGAAATAGAAAAAAAGGATATAAGGATAGGCGATATTGTTTTTGTTGAAAAGGCAGGAGAAATAATACCAGAAGTTATAGGTGTTGATATAAAAGCAAGGACAGGTTCCGAGAGAAAATTTAAAATGCCAAAAGAATGCCCTGTATGTGGGGGTGAAACAGTAAAATATGAAGGTGAAGTTGCAACAAGATGCATAAATATAAAATGTCGTGCCCAATTAGAAGGTTCTCTTTTACATTTTGCATCCCGTGATGCTATGAATATAGATGGCTTGGGTAAAGCAATAGTGACGCAACTTGTTGATAAAAAAATGGTTGCTGATTATGGAGATCTATATTTCCTTAAAGTTTCAGAACTTGCAGAACTGGAAAGAATGGGAGAAAAATCAGCACAAAATCTTGTAAATGAAATTATAAAGAGCAAAGACAGAGACCTTGAGAATCTAATATATGGTATGGGTATAAGAAATGTAGGTAAACACACAGCGGAAATACTGGCTGAAAACTTTAGTTCTATTGATAAACTTGCAGCTGCCACACTTAAAGATTTAAATGATATACATGAGATAGGTCCTGTTGTTGCGCAGTCAATTTATGATTTTTTCAGAAGAAAAGAGACAAAAGATGTCATTTTAAAATTTGAAAAAGCAGGCGTGAATATGAAAAGAAAGAAAAAGGCAATAAAAAACATACTTGGTGGAAAAGTTTTCATATTCACAGGTGAGATGGAAAAATACACAAGGAGCGAAGCAAGCAACATTGTAAAATCTTTGGGTGGCAGAGTGACATCTTCTATAAGTAAAAATATTGATTATGTAGTTACTGGTAAAGACCCTGGTTCAAAACTTGATAAAGCCAAAAAACTTGGTCTTAAAATTATAGATGAGAAAGAATTTTTAAAAATAATAGG
>JAOAIN010000067.1 GCA_026414685.1 Candidatus Goldiibacteriota bacterium | reverse complement strand
CTGGAAAATTACAATTTAATTATCCTGATTATGTTTGTAATGAAATATCAAATATTATAACTATATTAGAACGATATGTTGGAAAAAATTTCAAATATCCTTTAAAATGGTTGGCTATAGAATTTTTAGAAGGAGAGAAAGATATTTATGAAAAATTTAAAAATGAAAAATGGTTTGATATTATAATAGACCAGTTAGAGAAATCTAAAAAAATAATTGAAAATTATGCGGGTGAAAATGTTACAGACCATATTGTTTCTTTAAAATATTCTTTTTTAAAAGGATTGGTAAAAGAAGTTTTAAAATCTAAACAATCAGATTATAAAAAAATTAAAAGATATGAAAATAGAATGGAATTTTCAGATGAAGTTGATAAATTTGTTTTACACCCTTTTTTTGGTGTTTTGATTTTTCTTTTTATCATGTTTATGCTCTTTTTTCTCACATTTTACATTGGTAATCCTTTTGTAAATTTGCTTGATAATTTTTTTAATTTTTTAGGTATAAAAATTGAAGAATCTTTAATTAAACTATCATCACCAGTATTATTGATTTCATTTTTAAAAGATGGTGTGATAGGTGGAGTAGGTGGTGTTGTAACATTTTTACCAAATATTCTTATATTATTTTTTTTAATAGCAATTTTAGAAGATTCTGGATATATGGCACGCGCTTCTATAGTTATGGATAAATTTATGCATTTTATAGGGCTTCATGGAAAATCATTCATACCTATGATAATTGGTTTTGGTTGCAATGTGCCTGCTGTTATGGCTATAAGAACTCTTGAAAATCCAAAAGACAGAATTTTAACAATGATGATAATACCTTTCATGTCTTGTTCTGCACGGCTCCCCATATATATTTTATTTACTTCTTTATTTTTTAAAGAAAATCAAGCAATAATAGTATGGGTTCTTTATATGATTGGTATAATTATAGGAATTATAACTGCCAAAATTGCGAAAATGATAATTTTTAAAAAAGAAGAAATGCCACTTATAATTGAAATTCCACCATATAGATTGCCTTATGTTTTATCTCTTTTAAGACATGCATGGTTGCGTGGAAAAATGTTTTTACAGAAAGCAAGCACGGTTATTTTACTAGGAGTGGCAATAATTTGGATTCTTGCAAGCCTGCCTTTTGGAGTTAAGTATGCTTCAGAAAATAGTTTAATTGGTTTAATAGGAAAATTTATTGCACCGATTTTTAATTTTGCCGGATTTGGTTTCTGGCAGGCGGCAGTGGCATTGATTACAGGCATACTAGCAAAGGAGGTTGTTGTGGGAACTATCTCAACACTTTTTTCAGGACTGAATACTGATATTTCAGTTGTTTTGCCGGCATTTTTTACACCTTTATCTGCATTTTCTTTTATGATATTTTCTTTGTTATATACTCCATGCCTTCCCACGCTTGCAATAATAAAGCAAGAAGGTGGATTAAAATATATGTTCTTAATTGCAATTTATAATTTTATTATAGCACTTGTTTTTGCTACAATTATATATCAGACAGGCAGGTTGATTGGTTTAAAATAATATTTTAATTTAATAGTGATAAGTAAAGTAATTCACATAAAATAAAGTAATTAAAAATTCATTTTTTATTTGAAATCATTAAAAGAATTTAAAATGCGATTTAGACTCCTGCTTATACAAGAGTGTTAGATTGAAAGAATTTGAATGATGGGTGTCATTCCTGCGAAAGCGGAATATCATAATTTATTTTTAAGCAGACTCCTAATTACATAGGAGTGAATAAATAAATGAAACTCATATTTTATTAATGGAGTATATACAATCAAAACATTTGATTTAACAAAGATAAAATCAGTTTTAATAGTTCGTCTTGGGAAACTCGGAGATATGATGGCTGCAAGTTTTGTGATAAAAAAAATAAGGCAGTCATATCCACATTTAAAAATTGGACTTTTAACTCTTCCAAGAAGTAAGGAGTTATTTAAGTTTAATAAAGATATTGATGAATTATTGATATGGCATCCTTTAACTTTGCCGATTTTATTTATTAAGGGATGTATAAAAAAGTGGGATCTTCTTGTTGATTTAAATGACGATGCTTCAAGACGTTCTATACTTGCTTTAAAACTTATTAATCCAAGGTATAGTATTGCATTTCAAAATGAAAAGTCAGAAGGAAATTTTAAAATAACAATAAAAACATTTCCAAAAGATAAAAGCCATGTGGTAAAACGACTTTCTGTTATGTTAAATGTATTTGGAATTAAGGTAAAAAATAAAGAATTAAAACCAGTTGTTTATACTGATGAAAGAATTTTGAATGAATTAAGGAATTTAAAAAAATCAAAAAAAGAAATATTAATATCAATAAATATTTCAGCAGGACATATTTCAAGATATTGGTCACTTAAGAATTGGATAAAACTTATTGAAATATTATTACAATTGTCATTAAAAATAAGAATATTGATTCTCTCAGCACCTAAAGATAAAAAATTAAGAAAGAATATAATTGATGAAATAAATAATAAAAAAGTGATAGAATTAAATAATGATGATTTACATTATTTTTTATCTGCTATTGCTGTTTCTGATTTTCTTATTTCGCCTGATACATCTGCAATTCATGCTGCATGTGCATTTGGGGTGTCAGTTATTGGACTGTATCCAGAACCATATTGGAATTTTGTTTCTTTTAAACCCGTTGCGGTGAAAAATATTGCAATCAGGTCAAAAAAAGATGGAGTTGATGCAATTAGTTTTGAAAAAGTAAAAGCAAAAGCAATAAAATTTGTAAAAAGTAATTATAATCTGTAATTGCGCATTTTATAAATGATCTTTTTATATATAAATTGAAAAAAATCCAATTAATTCTATTAAAATTTAAATAAATTATTATCATTCACAATCAGGGGAACTTTTGTATAAAAGATTTTTACCGAACATGCGTATAAAACATCAGTATCAAAAATTCGTATCAAATATTTTTTTATATATTTGACTTTACCATTTTTTATTTATATAATTATAATGACATTAAAAACTGATGATTGGGGCTGCTTATGAAATTAAGAAACAGACTAATACTGAGTTATTTTATTACTGGTATTTTGCCGCTTTTTTTAATTGGGATTATTGGAGTCATATATATAAATCATACAATTTTTAAAGATTTTTATGAGTTTTATCAGGGACAGTTACATCATATTAATTATAATATAAATACACTTATTTCAGATGTGATATTTGATATAGAAAATTTAAGTAGAAATAAATATGTGACAGTAAAAAATGATAGTAATTTTACCAATTTTTTAAATGCTGATGAAAATACATTTAAATATAACATAGGACATGATGAGCAAAAAATAATAGATATTTTTTATTCATATTATATTACCCATCCATATATAAACTCAGTATATATGGGTAGGGAAAATGGTGCTTTTGTGCGTTCTCATCCAAGGCCTAGGCCAACAAAGTATGATCCAAGAGAAAGACCATGGTATAAGTTGGCAAAAGAAAATCCAGATAAAGTTATGAGAACAGAACCATACATGTCAATAACATCTCCTGACGTGAATATAGGTATTGTTCGCGCTCTTGTTGATGAGAAAGGAAAAATTTATGGTGTAATAGGCGCAGATATCACGCTGGATAAATTAACTGAATTTGTATCCAGTATTAAATTATTAAAAGGTAGGGATATTGTAATTTTTGATAAAGATGGCAGAATACTTTCTTATCCTGATAAAAGTATGTTGTTTCGTAATCTGGATGAGTTAAAAATCAAACAGGGTAATAAAATTTTAAACAATGACCATGGTTATATTAAGTTTAATAATGATAAAGAGAAAAATTTTTTATTTTTTTATACTTCAAAAGAGACCGGATGGAAAATATGTTCTGTAATACCGAGAAATGTAATAGTGAAGTATTTTATAAATATTTCAACGATTATTTTTTCTTGCATATTATTCATTTCTCTGATTCTTATCATTATTTCTTTTATAATAGTCAATAACTTTTATTTACCTTTTAACAAACTTCTTTATGCTATGAATAATTTGGTGGATAAAATCAAAAACAAAAACCAATTGACGTTTGAGGAGATAAATATAAATACCAAAGACGAAATGGAAGAGTTAGCAAAGTCATTCAATATAATGGGGAAAGAATTAACAGAAACATATAGAAAATTAAATGGCAATTATAGACAAATAAAAGAATTAGACAAATTAAAATCAGCCTTTATTTCTACTGTGTCGCATGAATTAAGGACACCACTTACTATAATAAAAGGATTAGTTACTTTATTGCAATGGGATAAAAGAATTGTGACAAATAATATAAAAGAGGAATTATTTAATATGATACAGAACAATATAAACAGATTGCAGTCAATAATAGATGATTTACTTGATTTGTCAAAGATAGAAACAGGAGTATTTCCTGTGAATAAAACAAAAGGAAATGTTACGGAAGTTGTTGAAAAAACAATAGAAGAGTTATTACCACTTGTTGTGGGTAAAAATATTAAAATAATAAAAAAATATGATGATAAACCCATAAAATGGAATTTTGATAATTTTCGTATAGCTCGTGTTTTTATGAATATTTTAAATAATGCTGTAAAATTTTCACCAGAAAATTCAGAGATAACTGTTGATTTAAAAGTTATTAAAGGAAAGGATGTAGAAATTCCTTTTTATCTTGAGAGTATTGTATATTTTAAAAAGGATTATCTTTTATTTTCTGTATCTGATAAAGGTATAGGCATAGAAAAAAAATATCACGAAAAAATATTTGAAAAGATGTTTCAAATAGAAGACCCCCTGACACGAAGATATTCTGGTACAGGTATTGGTTTGAGTATTGCAAAAGCAATAGTAGAGGCTCATGATGGTTTAATATGGTGTGAATCAGAAGGTCTTGGAAAAGGTTCTACTTTTTATGTTTTACTACCGGAGTAAATTATGGAGCAAAAAAAGAAAATTCATTTATACATAGTTGATGATGAGCCGGGTGTGTGCAATCTTATAAAAGTTTTATTTACTGAATTTGGCTATGAGGTCAGTGTTGCCAATAGTGGTCAAATATTACTTGAACAATTAAACAAAGAGGATTTGCCAGATATAATTTTACTTGATATCATGATGCCTGAGATGAGCGGATATGATATATGTAAAAAGATAAAAAGCGATGAACGATTAAAAAAAATAAAAGTTCTTTTATACACAGCTCTTCCAGAATATGCTATTAAAGATAGGGCAGAAGAATCATGTGCGGATGGATTTGTAACAAAGGATATAGAACCAGAAGAACTTTCAAGGATAATAATAAATTTGCTTGTGAAACAATAATAATGTTCACTTAAGATGTTCGCTTTTGATGTGCGGTAAAGATGTCTTATAGGTATGTTCTAGAATAGTCCTAAAAAGTTCAAAAATAGTTCGTAAATAGAAAAAAAACATAATTTTTATTTAACTTTAAACGTTACTTTTACTTTTAGGTCTTTTCCTACTGGCAGGGAAATGAAACATCTGTCTTTGTCAAAGTTTTCCCAAATATTTCCGTTTATTTCCACGTTTTTAATAACCACAGATGGATCTTCAAGCAATGAAACATAATGTTTTTCATTTTTACTATCGGAGTTTAAATTAAAATATAATACTGCTTCTGCTTTATTTATATATAAACTCAAATAAAGATATAAAAAGAGTGCCTGTTCCATTGAGTGATAGGCGGATTTATATAGATTACCTTTTACTTTATTTTTAGGGGTTCCATCTGCAGAAAGCGTCTGATAACATTCGCCATATTTTCTATCTATGAAATATCTATCCCAGAAAGAAGCACCCTTTATAAATTTATCATAATAATTTTTATTACTTGTGATATGATACAAATAAATCATTAAATTATTTCCTTCTTCTTGTGTCCACCAGTCCTTTGAATCATCAATTGATGATGGATTTTTTCTTTCAAATCTGAAAAACCAGCCGTGATTTTTATTATCCCACATATATTTTATCTGGCTATCTGCAATCTTTTGTGCATACTCAAGATATTTTTTATTTCCTGTCAGAAAATACATGCGTGTCAAAACCCAGCCGGTTTTTAAATTATGACCAGCCCATAGAGTATTTTCAAGCGATTTCCATCTCTCATCATAATACTCACCTACAAATCCTGTTTTTGGATCAACCATGTGTTTTACAACAACATCTGTGACATTTTTAAGATCTTTTAATAATTTTTCTTCTCTGGTTGCAAGATAATAATAAATAAGATACGCTGTGCATGTGTCAATTTGAGAATTAAAAGATTTAGTCGATGTAACTTTTTCCCAATTTTTTCCAACTTTTGAATAATATCCACCATATTTTTTATCCCATGCTTTTAACTGCATGAGATTATGTGTTTTTTCTACATAGGAAAGAACATTTTTATCATGTGTCACAAAATAATATAAGATAGGACCTAAATTACCATATGTTTGGTCAAATAAATTTTTATCCCAATCATCTGGCAGACCTGATTCATCTATATATGTAAACCAACCACCATTTTCTTTGTCCCATCCTTTATTAATTAAAAAATCTATACCATGTTTTGCAAATTTTAAATATTTATCTTCACCTGATAATAAATATGCTGCACAGAACCCAAAAATGACACGTGAAATCATCCGTGGATATTTTTTTGCTGGTCCCCAAACAGAACCGTTTTCTTCTACATCTGTATAAAAACCACCATCTTCTTCATCTATTGTTTGCTCCCAAAATGGAATTAAATCAGAAAGCGCCTGATTTTTCCAGTAATCAGGATTTGTAACATCTAATGTGGTTGTTTTTTGTGCTTGTGGAGAAGCAAAGGCAGAATAAGTTATAAGTAAACAAATCTTAATTATATAAAAGAATTTTTTCATAATTTTTTCTCCTTTTTAAAATTGAAAAATAATATAACATAATATTGAATTTAATAACAATCATTTTTATTTTGTATTTGATAATTATTAATATAAAAATTTTTGACTTATTTTTCTACTGATTAATAAGAAAAGGGGATGGTTATTCAAAGTATTTGAAGCATTTTTTTTATAATAAATTGTTAACGTTTTTTATCATGGTTCTTATTATATTATTTAATCATAAATTCAAAATCATAATTCATGCAACTTTTTTGTTTGTCCTCGTTATATATATTAAAATTCACAGGAGATATTATGGATAAAAATGAAGAAAAACAACTTGTTAAAGAGGCAATGAAAAATTCTGACGCGTTTGATAAACTTTTTGAAATTTATTATCCAAAGATATTAAGATATGTGATTTTCAGAACTGGAAATGTTGAAATAGGACGTGATATTGCGGCTGAAACATTTTATAAAGCATTTAAAAATTTATGGAAATTTAGGTGGATAGGCACGACTTTTTCTGCATGGCTTTATAGGATTGCAGGTAATCTTGTAATTGATTATTTTAGAGGTAAAAAAACAGAAACAATGTTTATAGAAAAAACCTTAAAACAGATAAAAATAACAAGACCATTAAGTGCCAGAGATATTGAAAATGAAATAATAGAAAACCAAGAAAAACTTGAAGAAAACAGGGATTATGAAGAAATAAAACAGCAACTTTTTAAATTACCTGTTTTGTATCAGGAAGTTTTAGTTTTAAAGTATATTGAAGGGTATAAAATACAGGAAATCTGTGAAATTTTAGGAAAAAAAGAAGGAACAGTGAAATCACTTATTTCAAGGGGTATTGAATTATTAAAAAAATTAATGCAACCTTCCATGTCAGATGTCCGTTATAAAAAATGAAAAGGAGATGAATAAAATGGAAGAAAAGGAAATAATAAGAAAATTGAAAAAAGTTGGTAAACATGAATTTGAAATGCCACAGAATAGAACAATTATAAAATATGCATTACTTAAATTATCAGAAAAAAGAACATTTCCATTTTTTAAATTAGCTCATGTTTTTGCATTTATATTAATAACTGCTGCTGTGAGTGTTTATATGCGGGTTGAGTCTAATAATAAACAGGATATCACCAATGATCTTGGTGGTATATGGTGCACTTATGATGACCATTATCATGGTGGAGAATCAATTGTCTGGCCACCTGCATCCACAAAAGGAGAAAATAATTTTGTAAAAAGTAGTCCTGGATATAAAGGTAGGGGTTATGCAGTTAGAATAACAGGAGTTGCTGGAACCAAACTAGGCTGGGATTTTATAGGTGTAAATACATTTTTAAGCTCTCGTTCTACTTGCCCGGAATGTATCGGTATTGATTTAAGAAGATTTAAAGGCATAAAATTCAAGATAAAAGGCAAAGTGGAAGCAGGAGAGGTGAAATTCATACTTCCTTATGAAGCACGCGTGGTGGATAAAACCCGCGGGATATGCAAAAATCTTACAAGTTATGGTGATTATGAGATGGATATTACAAAATATATTTCATCTGACTGGAAAGAAGTAAAAATTTATTTTAGAAAAGATTTAAAACAACCATCCTGGGTTAGTAGGGAAAAACGTGTGGATATTGAAAAAGTCTTATCTGATGCAAAACTTATTAAATGGCAGTATGCAAAAGGTGATGGCCATAAAATAGATTTATGGATAGATGATATTGAGTTCTTTTAAAAAATTAAAAGGAGGTGAAAAAATATGAAAAGATTTATTTTTATTGCAGTATCGGTCATGGCTTTTGCTTTTTTACTTTATGCAGCTGAAAAACTAGTAATTGAAGATGGAACGACGGGTAAAAATCGTGCGACATGCGGTGGTTGGTGGTATACGTATAATGATGCAGAATCAGGCGGAAATTCAGAAGTTTGGCCAAAACCACAGGAATTTGAAAAATCAAAAGATGGTAGTAGTTTTGTTGCCAGAATGAAAGGTAAAACAGGAAATAAACTTGGCTGGGATTTTATCGGTATTGGAGTTACTTTATCTGAAAAATCTGGCTGTCCAGGTGAAGCTACTCCTGTTGATTTGACAAAATACACAACACTTTCTTTCAAGATAAAAGGAGAGATTTCCGGTGGACGGTTAACAGTGATAATTCCATATACCGAAAATAAATGCGAAGAAGGAAAGTATGGTTCAAAGACACTGACTGATTGGGCAGATTATGAAATAGGTATTAGTCCGAAAGTTACAAAGGACTGGACTTTAGTTAAAATTGACCTTCGCAAAGATTTAAAGCAGCCAAAATGGGCAAAGAAAATAGTCTCAATAGAAGATGTGCTTAAAAATGCGCATAACATAAACTGGCATTTTTCAAGTCCTGATGGAGATACCATAGATATTTCCATAAAAGATATTGAATTGAATTAAAGATTTGTGGTAGACCATAAGCCCTGTACCATTCGCTTCACTTAAGTACAGGGCTTTTTATTTTAATATTTTTATATTACTCAAGTTATGAGAAATGTAAAATACATGGTGGGATTTAAAGTTTATTTATATGTTTATTAAAACTTTTATCATACTTTATCCCATTTAAGAGCATAAATGGATGAAGGGAGTGAAAAGTGGTTGATGCATTTTTTTTCGTAATAAATTGTTTGCTTGTATTAAAAAGGTTCTTGAATAAACACTTAAAGTGGCTTCGCAAAAACCCTTTGACTTGTATCATATTCGTGTCTCACTGATTGGTTTACCTACTTTTGCTTCACACACTTTCCTTAATGAATTCCTTAAAAAATGCAATCAACCACATTTTTTATTAAGTAAATATTTCTGAACAATTATAAAAATATGTCATATCATTTTTGAAAAAATTTAAATTGTTAATTTATTTGATTATATTTTTTTTTTATGTTATAATTATTTTACAATGAAAAAGATATTTTTTATTTTATTATCAGTTTTTATATATGTTAATATATTCTGTTCAATAATCCGTACTCCTTATCTCCAATCAGTAACACAGAATAGTATTTATGTGCTTGTTGAATGTGATTCTACTGATGATGTAACAGTTGAATATGGCTTGACTCAATCCTATGGAAATTCTGCAGTTACAGAATCAATGAAACAACCAGAAACTGGCAAATGGGTCCATCGTATAAAACTTACAGGACTTATTCCTAATACACAATATCATTATCGTGCCACTCAGGATGGTTTAAATTACACTTCGGATTATGTTTTTAGAACAGCTGCAATGCCTGGACAATCTTTCAGAATGGCAATAGTGGGTGATATGCGTTCAAACCCAACAATATGGAATAAAATTGCAGGACATATAATATCATATAATCCTGCATTTACTATTCATACAGGAGATTTATGTGTTGATGGAAGTTATAGTGCCTGGAATAATGAATATTTTACTCCAAATAATATGATTTTATCTGCATCTGTGCCGTGGTTTAATGCTCTTGGGAACCATGAGGGATGGACAACAGCTACACAGGCATTTATTAAAAATCCTGATTCTGATTCCGGAAATGAAACATATTATTCATTTGATTACGGCGATTTTCACTTTGCGGTTATGAATAACTATGGGGCAATACCTTATGGGGTTGGTAGCACTCAAGCAAATTGGATATACGGTGATTTGACCACAACATCAAAACCATGGAAAGTAGTAGTTTTTCATGTTCATGGATATGGAGCCAGTTCTGGTCATGGTGAAGATGCAACAATGATTGATATCACTACAAATATTTTTGAACCGGCGGGAGTTGATTTTACATTGGCAGGACATTCCCATATGTACCAGCATAATATAGTAAATTCAATCCATCATTTTATTATTGGCGGTGGTGGCGCGCCACTTCATGACCCAATAAATATGCCTTATACTATTTTCTCAGATAAATCATGGGGATTTGCAATAGCGGATTGTAATTTGTGTGAGTTTAACATGACACAATACAATGATGATGCTACGCCAATAGAAACGGTTATAATAAATAGATGTACTCTCACATTAACAGATACAAATACTGCTACAATTACCGAGACAATAATAGAAACAATAACTCCAACCATTACTCCAACTATTTCATCCACCTTGACTTATACAATATCACCTACTTTAACCCAAACCGAAGAGTGGACAGATACATGCACCCCCACTTTAACTCATACGGATACTGAAAGTCCAACATATACTGACACACCTACAGAAATTGAAACATGGACACATACTTTTACATGTACCATTACTGATACAGATACTGAAACAGAGACATATACTGTTACTCTCACGCCAACACCAACAATAACAAGGACGCATACAGCAGTAGTGCCATGGCCTACAGATGTAGTAGCAGTATGGAATTTTGATGCAAGAGATGGGACAGATAGTGTGAATGGTTATGATTTGATAGAGGTAGGGGAAGTTACATATGATAGTGGGATGGGGTATGGAGGGAGTGGATACAGTGTAACAAATGATAACAAGAGTGATAATTATTTTATAGTTCCGGTAGAATTACTTGATTATTTAGGGACACAGGGAGAGTTTACGATAGAGTGTCGTATAAGGCCGCCAGCAAAGCAGGTGGGAGGGGATGATATAATGGGGTCAGTGTATTGCAGGGATGAGGGGTGGCCACACACAACATATGATTTTATGTTTAATCATTCAATAAACACAGTATGGAATCCAAGCTGGACAGGATTAGTATGTAATGGAGATGATAACAGGTGGGAATTTGATTATGAGGAAGGAAGATGGTATAGATTGACGATATCGTGGGATGGGAATTATGCGAGGGCATATATAGATGGAGTAAAGATAAATGAGATAGAGACGAATATAAATCCATTTTCAGGGGATAATACGGTAATACCATTTAATATAATGAGATTTGGTCCTCATGGATACAAAGGGCACATAGACCAGATAGTAGTATCAAAAAAGGACAGGGGGGGACAGGAGATAATGCCAGCGTATACACCAACAATAACACCTACAAATACAGTGACAAATACGATGACAAATACACCGACACCAACAATAACAATGACATTAACAATAACAAGGACGCATACAGCAGTAGTGCCATGGCCTACAGATGTAGTAGCAGTATGGAATTTTGATGCAAGAGATGGGACAGACAGTGTAAATAATTATGATTTGATAGAGGTGGGGGAAGTGACATATGATAGTGGGATGGGGTATGGAGGGAGTGGATAC
>JAOAIN010000056.1 GCA_026414685.1 Candidatus Goldiibacteriota bacterium | reverse complement strand
GTAATAGGTCTTTTCTTACTTGCATATTTTTCTTGGCTTTTTGGTTTTATTAAATTTACCACAACAACAATAATAATTGTTGCTTTTCTTATATTTGGATTATCTATTTATTTGTTTACTAAAAATAAACAGGAAATGCTTGATTTTCTTGGTCAGAAAACAGCTCTTGTAATAATTACAGAACTTTTTTACTTTTTTATTTTCCTCGTTTATTCTTTATTCAGAATGTATCAACCAGATATTATTGGCACAGAGAAGTTCATGGATTTTGCATTTATGAATGCAATTACAAGGACGGATAAGATGCCACCATATGACCCGTGGATGTTTGGCGTTGATGCTGCCGGTAAAACACTTTACATGAGTTATTATTATTTTGGTTATCTCATGATGGCAATAATGATGAAACTCACTAATATACCCAATGGTGTCTGTTTTAATCTTGCTTTAACATATATTGTTGCAATGTCTGCTGTTGCAATGGTGGGATTGCTTTATAATCTTACAAAAAATTATTTTATAGGATTTTTAGCCGCTGCTTTTTTACTTTTGATTTCAAATCTGGATGGATTCATTCAAGTTATGAATAATAAATGGACTACAAATAATTTTAACTGGTGGCATTCATCCAGAATAATAGATTACAAAGGATATGATATTACTATAAATGAATTTCCATTTTTTTCATTCCTTCTTGGTGATTTGCATCCACATCAAATGGCAATACCGTTTGTTCTTCTTGCTTTAAATATTGGAATTTTATATATAAAAGAAGAGGATAAGAATATCTTTACAAAAGATATTTCTAAGATTATTTTTATTATTTTTACTGGGTTTTTACTTGGTGGATTATGGTTTTTAAACAGCTGGGATTTTCCTACATATTTCTTCATAATTCTGTTATGCATGCTTTCTTATAAATATTCAACAGGTGAAAAATTCAATATCTGGATAAAGGATATTTTAATAACATCTGGAATAATTCTTGGAGTGGCAATTATTGCGTATTTACCATTTACATTATTTTTTAGATCTCAGGTAAAGGGCATAGGTATTGTTGAGGCCAATACAAAAATCACAGATTATTTGACTATATACGGGATAATGCTTTTTCCCATACTCTCTTTTATACTATTTAGAATTTTTAACTGGATATATGCTTTAAAATATCAGGGTATAGCAGGTGTGAAAGTTAAAAAAAGAGAATTTTATTGTCCCAGATGCGCGTATGAAATCAGAGAAGGTAAAAAAATTTGTGGCCAGTGTGGTTATCAGATAAGTGGTGATGAATTGTTACTTGGCGGCATTGAATTACCGCTAAAGAAAATGAATGAAACGGTTTTGAATTTTTTTAAATATTTAATTGATCCTGCTAATACAAAGGATAATAAAGTGCTCATTTATTCTACTATTGCAGTTATAATTGCCATTGCTATGATTTTATATAAAACATTTATTTATAAAGGACCACATAATGGATTATTTTCAGGTGTTTTATTTTTAGTTATTTGTGTGGTATTTTTACTCGGTATTACAAGAGTTGAGTTAAAAGAAAATCAGTTTGTTTTAATTTTAATATTTACAGGCCTTTTTGCATCTTTGGGATGTGAATTTTTACATATAGTTGATACTTTTGCTAAAGATGGTGGTGGCGGACATTCTGATTTGGAAAGGATGAACACGGTCTTTAAATTTTATTATCAAACATGGATATTCTTTTCTGTTGCTGCTGCTTATGGATTTTTCTGGGTGACTCATTTTTATCTCAGCTTTAAACCAAAATATGTAAGATATATATGGCTTTCAATAATGTGGATTCTTATTGGTATGGGTATGTTTTATCCTTTTGCCGCATCCAGTGTGAAAACAGGTGGGTTCAGAGGTTATTTCACACTTGATGGGACTGATTTTTTAAAAACTTTATCATATAAAGGCAGAATGTCAGCGCTTGGTGACTGGCAAGCAATTATGTGGCTTAAGAAAAATATAAAAGGATATCCTGTTATTTTGGAAACACATGGTCCACAATATACAGAATATGTAAGAATAGCTTCTTTTACAGGACTTCCCACTGTTTTAGGATGGCCGGGTCATGAATTGCAATGGCGTGGTTCCTGGGATGAGGCTGGAAGAAGACAGGCGGATGTTGATACCATTTATACAACAACAGATATTGAACTGGCAAAACAGTTACTTAAAAAATACAAAGTTCAATATGTTTATGTTGGCGCGCTTGAGAAAGATAAATATGCAAGTTCAAAGGAAGGTCTGGAGAAATTTTCTCAATTCATGGATATAATTTATACAAATAAAATAGACACAGTAATATACAAAATGAGAGATTAAAACAGGAGGATTAAAAATGTCAGATGTTATCAAATGTCCAAAGTGTGGTGCGGATAACCCAACAATTAATAAATTCTGTGATACCTGTGGGTCAAAACTTGAAATAAAGCAGCAGGTAAAAAAGATACAGGAAAAACCAGTTGAGAAGAAAAAGGTAGAACCACAAAAACCAATAGAAAAACCAGAGAAAAAAGAAAAACATGTAGAAGTAATAGAAAGAGAGATATACGAACAGGAAACAGCAGACATATCTTTTTTGCAGAAAAGTATAGTAATAAACTGGGAAATAATAGCTTGGATTGCAATTGTTATTATGGCGGTATGTTTGAGATTCTTTGATATAGGCGCAAAACCATTGCATCACGATGAATCAATGCACGCTTTCTATTCTTGGAAATTATTTAAAGGAGAGGGATATTCATACAATCCAATGATGCATGGTCCTTTTCAATTTCATATTACTGCTCTTATGTATTATCTTTTTGGAACATCGGATTATACATGCAGAATTGCGCCGGCTATTTATGGTATGCTCTGTGTTATTATCATGTGGTGGTTTAAACCATATCTGGGCAGAGTTGGAGCGTTACTTGCGGCTTTGATTTTTGCAATATCTCCTGGTTTTGTATATCAATCAAGGTTTATAAGAGAAGATATATTTTTTGCTGGAAACAATCTGATACTTGTAATTGGGCTTTTACGCTATTTTGATACACGTAAATTAAACTGGCTTATTATTGCTGCTATCGGTCTTGCGCTTTCATGGGCGACAAAGGAGACTGTATATATTACTGGTTTTATATTTTTTACTTTCCTTTTCGGCAGATGGATTTGGGAATATTCTTTAAGGCATATTCCAGAAAAATTTGAACAAGAAGGTAATTTATATAGAACCATTGAATGGTGGTTAGGAAAAGGCAAATCTGATTTTATCAATGCTTTTTTAGTTTTCTTTTTTATTCATGCAATTTTGTTTTTTAATAAAGAACCTGGAATGTCATTTTTTGCGAACTTAAAAGGAATTCCTGCCGGATATATAGATGCAATCACTTATTGGCTCGGTCAGCACGGTGTAGAACGTGGCAGTCAACCTATGTATTTTTATGCCCTTCTTATTCCTTATTATGAACTTTTATCTGTTGTTTTTATGCTTGTGGCAACTTTTTATTATTTAATAAAACCTGAGAAAAGAACATTTTTTAATATATTTTGTATATATTGGTGGTTTATGGCAATGCTTATTTATTCATGGGCAGGCGAGAGAATGCCATGGCTCATGCTGCATCCTTTAATCCCGATGCATCTTTTAGCCGCAAAATTTTTTGCTGAACTAATAGAAAGAATTGATTGGGGATGGAAAAGAACAGTTGGCATTACTATTTTTATTTTACTAGCTATGAATTCTTTTCATGGAGCTGTTTATGTGAGCTTCTATGGTTATGGTGCAGATCCTAAAGAATCACTTGTGTATGTCCAATCTTCACCTGATGTATTACTTGTGACTGAAAAGATTAAAAAATTTGCAAAAGCGATAAAATCACAGAAATGGGATAGTGAATCATTTAGAAAATTTAACCCTTATGATCTTGAAATCGTATGTGAGGATTATTGTACATGGCCATTTGCATGGTATTTGAGGGAATTTAATAGAATTGCATATCAACCAAAAAATATACCAGAATATGAAAAAGGCAAACCACTTATTTTATCAGGCATAGAAGAAGCAAACAGGGGACATGATCAGCGTGTTTTTGATTTATTAAAAGATGAATATTATTATGAAAGATATAAGTTACGTGAGTGGTGGGCACCTGATGAGGGTAAGTTCTGGAGTGCACCACTTGGTGAAAAAATAAATATGTTATGGAGAAGATTTATTTATAGAGATGTCTGGAATGACTTAGGTTCCTATGATTTTGTTGTTTATGTGAGAAAAGATTTAAAAGAGTTCTGGCAGCAATAAAAAGATGTTCGTTGATACTGTTTGTAAAATATATTCGGTATCAATGTTTATTAAAAATGTAAAAACTTTTTTAGCGAACATTATTTATAGAACATTCTAAATGAACATCTTTAACGAACATATTTTAAATAGGAGGTTTACATGATAGATCTGTCTTTGATGTCAAAGCAGGAAAAGATAATTATTTTATCTTTGCTTATACTTATCATGATTACCATTGGTATCATGTTTACACCTGCAAAGGTCAGAAATGAAAGACAAGTATCAGCCGAGCCTCAGAATATTCTTGAAACTGGTGGTGCTCCTGGTTCTGACAGGGGATTTTTCAACACTCCCAAGGACATGGCAGTTGATAAAGAAGGTAATATATATATAGTTGATTCAAAAAATCACAGGATACAGAAATTCAATGCTGCTGGAAATTTTATTCTTGCATGGGGTAAAGAAGGTGATGGCCCAGGTGATTTTAAAGAACCTTGTGGTATAGATATAGGTCCAAATGGAAATATTTATGTTGCGGATACATGGAATGGCCGGGTTCAGGTTTTTACGGATACAGGAAGTTATCTGATGGAGGTTGGTAGAGATAGAGGAATGTGGGGACCAAGAGATGTCGGTGTTGATAAACAGGGTAATATTTATATACTTGATACAGGATGGTGTAAAATAGAAAAATTTGACAGCAAAGGTAGATATTTAGCTACTTTTGGCAAGAAAAGAAAAGGTGGAGATGAGCCTGGTGGAAAAGGACCTGTTGAATTCTGGGAACCATTTTCAATAAAACAAGGCCCTGATGATAATTTATATATTTTAGACAGAAGAAATTATAGAGTGCAAGTTATAACAACAGAAGGGAAATTTGTAAGAGAATTTAAAGTTCACGGTTGGAATGATGCGCAGATTGTTGAAGGATGTTTGATGGAACCTTATATTGACATTGATTTTAAAAACAAACTTATTTTTATAACTGACTCTGCAAAACACCGCGTGATAAGATATAATCTCAATGGAACGGGTGAAAAATATCTGGATCAAGATATCAATGGAGTGAAATTTGCCTGTCCCGTTGGAATTTTGGTGCTTCATGATGGTAAAGTACTTGTATCTGATCATTCACTAGGAAAAATTCTCACATTAAAACAATAAAATATGAAAAATATTTTTAAGGAGGGAAAAATGTCAAAGTTAAAAAAGTCAAAGAAGAAAAAAGATAAAAAGAAAAAAGGTGGTAATTTAATTGTGCTTATTATTGCAGTTTTATTTATCGCCGCAGTTATTTTTGTATCAAAGGTGAAAAGAGGAGAACCGGTAAAAATAATAAAGGCAGAAGTCCTTGCAGAATTTGATGGAGTTGGAAGTAAAGAGGGTAAATTGAATTCTCCGAGGGGTATAACAATATCAAATGATAATTATTTATATGTCGCAGATTTAAATAACCATAGAATATGTAAATTTACTTTAGATGGAAAAATGGTATCTGCTTTTGGTAAAAAAGGTGATAAACCAGGGGAATTTAATGAACCATCTGGAATAGCAACGGATGGTCAAAATAATATTTATGTTGCTGATGCTTGGAATGGAAGAATTCAAAAATTCACACCAGATGGTAAATATATTATGGAGATCGGTGGTCCCAAAGCTGGTTTTTATAGCCCGAGAAATGTATCTGTTAGCAAATATGGCATATTATTTGTAGCTGATACAGGTACAAGCAGAATTCATAGATTTGACTTGGAAGGAAATAGAGTTGGTAAACCTATAGGTGGCACTGGTAAAGCACTTGATAAATTTCTTGAGGTTTTTTCAATAGCATTTGATTCAAAAAATAATGTTTATGTATCAGATTTTGGAAACAGAAGGATTGTTATACTAACATCTGATTTAAACCCTATTCAATCAATAAAAATAAATGCCTGGAACGAAGCGCAGCCTTTATGGCCCATGATTGCTATTGATTCAAATGATTTATTATATGCAACATCTTCTGGCACAAAAGAAGTTATAGTATATAATTTAAAAACTAAAAAACCACAATATTTAGGTTCAATACGGATTGATGTTAAGGATAAACCAATTTTTGCAGATCCGCTTGGCATTGCAATTGATAGAGAGAATAATATTTATGTTTCTGAAGTTGCGAGATCTAAAATTTTGAAGGTGAAACCAATTTTTAATTAATTTTCATATTTTCTATATAATGGAATAACAAATTTAATGGATAAAAAGGATAATTTAATAAAGGATTCTTTTATTTTATTTATTGCATCAAGCATAGTGAATATTTCTAATTTTGTTTTTCATATGATTGCAACACGCAATTTAAAACCAGAAGATTACGGGATTCTTGCCACACTTCTCGGTATTATCATGGTAATTTCAATGCCATGTGCTGCACTTCAGATGAGTATCGTGAAAAAAACATCAATATTAAAGGCAAAAAATTTAGTAGCGGGAATTAGTAATTTATTTCGTGAAATGAGTAAATGGCTCATTATTATCGGATTTTCTGTTTTTTTAATTTTTATTATTTTTGCAGACATTATTAGAAGTTTTTTTAATATAAATGATAAAAGATTGATTTATATACTTGGTTTTGTAATACTTATTTATTTTATGCTGCCAGTTGTTAGGGGGATTTTACAAGGGTTACAAAAGTTTATTGGGTATGGAATAAATATGATTACTGATGCAATTTTCAGATTGTTATTTTTAATTTTATTTATTTATTTTGGTTTCGGTGTTTATGGTGCTCTTTCTACAACCTTTTTTTCCGGTGTCTGTGCATATATAATTGGTATTTTTATGATAATTAAAATAATCAGATATAAAAGCAAAGAAATGGAAAAAATAATGTTTTTTAAGGATATAATAGGTTATGCATTGCCTGTTTTATTTTCATTTTTTGCATTTTCATTACTTGGATATATTGATTTATTTATGGTAAAACATTTCTATCCGGAAGATAAAGCTGGTCTTTATGCTGTGACTTCTATTATAGGTAAAGCTTTTTTATTTTTTCCATCCGCGGTTGTAATGGTTTTATTTCCTAAGGTATCAGAGCATTATGAATTAAAAATTAATCCTAAAAAGATGTTATATAAGAGTTTATTTTTAACTGCACTTCTGAGTTTTATTGGAATAATTTTCTGTTATTTTTTTCCAGAATTTGTTCTGTGGCTTTTAACAGGTGGTGGAAAATATTATGCAATAAAAGAGATAGTAAAGATTTTTGGGATAGCAATATTACCACTTGTGCTTTTAAATGTAATAATAAATTATAACTTAGCAATACATAATTATACTTTTATATTTATCGTTTATCTTGGTATAATATTATATGCTGTGATTTTATGGTTTTTTCATTCAACTTTTTATACTGTTTTAAGTGTGCTTTTTATAATGAATTTATTAATTCTTATTTTTAGTATAATAACAATAGAACTGAATCAAAGGAAGGTTAAATTAAATGAAATTTAAAAAATTAACAATATTAATGCCCATGTATAATGAGGAACTTTATGCTGCAGCCAATATTATGGAGACGGATAGATATTTTAAGAATTTAAAAATTAATTATGAAATCATAGTAATGGACGATGGTTCTAAGGATATGACCTTTAAAAAAGCGCAAAAGATGAAAAAAAAACATATTAAAATATACAGGATTAAAAAAAATCAGGGAAAGGGGCACGCTCTTAAAGAAGCGTTCAAAAAATCATCTGGCGATCTTATTATGTTTTTAGATGGCGATCTTGATATTCATCCCAGACAATTTGAAGTGCTTTTTGAAATAATGCAAAAAGAAAATGCTGATATTGTTATTGGTTCAAAGCGTCATCCAAAATCTATTTTACATTACCCTGTAAAAAGAAAAATTGTATCTGCTGTATATTTTTTTATAGTTAAATTGTTATTCGGATTACCACTACGTGATACCCAGACAGGTATTAAATTATTTAAAAGGGAGACGTTAAATAAAACATTTCATAAATTACTTATAAAAGGATATGCATTTGACCTTGAACTGCTTGTGCTGGCGCATCATTATGGATATAGAATTTCTGAGGCGCCTGTTGTGGTTGATTATAAAGGTAAATACGGTCATATAACTTTCATGACAATTTTCAAAATTTTATGGGATACTCTGGCAATATTTTACAGATTAAAAATACTTAAATATTATGATAAATTAAAATAAATAACATCGGGAGATAGAATTGAAAAGTGTTTCAATTATTATACCTGTAAAAAAAATCAATGATTATATCATTGAATCATTATTTTACATAGAAAAATTGAATTATGATAAACATTGTTTAGAAGTTATAGTATTGCCGGATTTTAGAGAAGAAATAAATGGCAATTATTCTTTTAAATTAAAAGTTATTCCAACTGGGCATATTCATCCTGGAGACAAAAGAGATATAGGTATAAAAAATACAGACGCGGAGATTATTGCATTTATAGATGATGATGTTTTTCCATCTTCAAACTGGTTGGTAGCTGCTATATCAATTTTTGAGAAGGATGATAAAATTGCAGCAGTTGGCGGTCCTGCTGTAACACCTGAGAATGATTCTTTTTTAAAAAAAGTAAGTGGTTATATATATTCTTCTTTTCTTGGTGGAGGCGGTTACAGATACCGTTATATACCTCAATCCAGAAGATTGGTTGATGATTATCCTTCCTGTAATTTGATAATAAGAAAAGATGTGCTGGATAAAGTTGGGGGGTTTAATACTGAATTCTGGCCAGGAGAGGATACTGTAATATGTTTAAAAATAGTAAAGGATTTAAAGATGAAAATAGTTTATGACCCAGAAGTTCTTGTTTATCATCATAGAAGAGATTTTCCAATTGGTCATTTAAAACAGGTTATAAATTATGCTATGCATAGGGGATATTTTGTGAAAAGATTTCCCGAGACATCTTTTAGATTATCTTATTTTATACCGACATTTTTTATATTATATCTTATTAGTTTTGTTTTTCCTATTTTTTTCTTTGAAAATTTAATATTTATATGGACAATTCCACTTTTGGTTTATATGATATTATTATTTATAGATGGTATAAAATCAAAAAATTTTTTAGCAGCATTACTCACCATTGCCGGCATTTTTATGACTCATGTCACATATGGAATTTATTTTGTTTATGGATTAATATTAAAAAAATTGAGAGAAGAAAATAGTAAATAAAAAGGAGTTATTGATGAAAGTAATGATTTCTTATCCGCCTTTAAAAGGTGAAGGAGCGCCAACACTTGGTCAAAATAGACAGTTTCAGTGGTTTCATAATCCTTCTTTTATTTATCCAATGGTACCTGCATCTGCGGCTACTTTATTAAAAGTTAATGGTTATGATGTTATCTGGAATGATTCAATCGCTGAAATGCATACATGGAAACAATACGAAGATATTTTAATAAAAGCAAAGCCTGATATAATAGCAATGGAGACAAAGACGCCGGTTGTAAAGCAGCACTGGCAGATAATAGAAAGAATTAAACAGATATTGCCAGAAAGTAAAATTGTCTTGATGGGCGATCATGTTACTGCTATGCCAGAAGAGTCAATGCAGAACTCAAAAGTTGATTACATATTAACTGGCGGCGATTATGATTTTTTACTTTTAACCCTTGTGAATTATATAAATAGGGGCGAGCCTTTAGAACCTGGGATATGGTATAGAGAAAATGGTGATATAAAGAATACAGGAAATTTTAAATTGAATCATGATTTAAATTCTTTACCTTTTATAGATAGGGATTTAACAAAATGGAAATTATATGGAGAAAAATTTTTTAAATATGCTCCATATACATATACAATGGTTGGTAGAGATTGCCCTTGGGCGAAATGTACTTTTTGCTCATGGACAACACTGTATCCAACTTTTAGAACAAGAACGCCTGAATCGCTTTTAAATGAAATTGATATGTTAATTAAAAAATATGGTATAAGAGAAATTTTTGATGATACTGGGACGTTTCCAAGGGGAGAATGGCTTAAAAAATTCTGTCAAGGTGTTATTGATAGAGGTTATAAATTATCATTGATGGCAAATTTTAGGTTTGATTATATAAATGAATCAATTGCGCCTTTAATGAAAAAAGCAGGTTTTCGGCTACTAAAATTTGGCCTTGAGTCAGCAAATCAAGCAACGCTAGACAGATTATGCAAGGGAACAAAAGTAGAAGATATTGAAAAAGGATGCAAAATCGCAAAAGATGCAGGAATTGGAGTTCATCTTACAATAATGGTGGGTTATCCATGGGAAACAAAGGACGATGCATTGAGAACCTATGAAATGGCAAGAAAGCTTCTGGATAAAGGGCTTGCTGATATGTTACAATCAACAGTTGTAATAGCATATCCCGGGACCCCACTTTACAATGAAGCACTTGCAAATAACTGGCTGAGATTTAAACCAGGTGAATGGGAAAAATATGATATGACAATGCCTGTTTTTAATTTGCCTGATATGCAGCCGCAGGATGTTATGAAAATATGTGATGATATTTATAAAGCTTTTATGACGCCAAGATTTATAATGCGTCAGATTTTAAGTATAAGAACCTTTGAAGATTTTGCATTTTTATTCAAGGCCGGCAAGGCAGTAATTGGTCATATACTGGATTTCCAGAGAAAAAAGGAGTAATAAATGGAATTGCCTTACGTTTCGATTATTACCCCCGTATATAATTCTGAAAATGTAATATCAGAATGTCTGAACGCAATTGCGCAACAAGACTATCCAAAAGAAAAAATAGAAATTATCATGCCTGATGGCGGTTCAAAAGATAATACTTTGAAAATCATTGATTCATTTAAAAAATATTTGAATATTATTGTATGTAATAATCCATTAAAGACTGGTGAAGCAGGTAAATCAGTTGGCATTGAAATGGCAAAGGGAGATATAATAGCATTGATTGATAGCGATAATATTATGCCAGATAGTAGTTATTTAAGAAATATGGTAG